>NZ_JBFAMM010000003.1:294905-422671 GCF_040656535.1 Streptomyces sp. NPDC049887
AGGTGGAGAAGGCCCACCCCGAGGTCTTCGACGTCCTGTTTCGACGCCGGACCCGTCCGCGTGCCGCCGCGCGCGGGGCGTGAATCGGCCAAACCCCGTCTGCACCGGCGACTTCAGGGCGCCTTCGTGAGGGTACGTCCCGGGCGATGACCGCCTGGGACGGAACGACCTTCGTACGGGGTTCGTCCAACACCACCAGCCCGGTGAACCGGTCGAACCGGTGCGGACGTTCACACCCGGGCCCCGGCCGGCGGACGCGCACGAGGCACCCCCGACCGGGTGCGCCCGCACGGCCACCACCTGGACCTGCGCCTCCTCCGCGGCGCCGCGGGGCGGGACCGGTCGAGGAGCACACCGCCCGACGCCGCCCCTCGCGAACGCCCGGCCGCGGGAAGGAATCGGCACCTCCCGGCGCGGCCCGGCGGCGGCCGTGACGTGGCCGTCCGCCTCCCCCGGATCACCGCGGCCGGTTCGCTGCGCCGGTACACCGGTCTTTCCGAATCGCCACACATATCTCGCTGTACGGATGTTCGAGGGAGCCGGACGGGGTACTCGTACGTCCATTCCTTGACGCGGAAGTACCAGCGACGGTGTTCGAGCGACGGAGGTGGCAGTGCGATGGCCGGATTCCGGAGTCTTGCGAGACAGGTGCGCGACCCGCGGTGCGATCTTGCGCTGAGGCGCCACTCACTGCGCAAGTGCCTGGAGAGGTTCGCCCCCTACGGGCACCGGGCGACCTGGGACCACCTGTGTTCCAGGCACGGGATCGAGCCCGACGACAGGGATCCCGATCCGGCGCGGCTGGTGGCCGCGCTCGGCGAACTGGAGGAGGCGCGGGCCGTGTGGCTCGTGTACGAACGGGACTTCGCGGCACGGCGCAGGCGCGAGAAGCACGACGGTCTGCGACGGCCGGGGTCCTTCGACGACTGGCACCGGCGCACCTGGGGCGGCAACGGCATCGCCCGGTGCGACGACCCCCGGGTGCACCCGACGGATCCGCTCGCCGATGTGCTGCGCCGGCTGATCACCGCGCTGCAGGCGGCTCCCTCGGCGGTCTGCCCGGTGTGCTCGGACCACCGGATCGTCTGGCGGCACGACCTGGACCAGGAGCCCTGGTTCGGCCCCGTGTGCTCGGGCTGCGGGATCGTGGTGCCCCAGCCCGTGCTGACGCACGAGGCACTGAGGGCCGCCAAGGAGGCACCCGGCAGGCAGCTGGCGTCGGTGGCGTAGCGCGAGGACGCGCGGGCGGGGCAGGACGCAGCCGTCCGGTCCCGGTCAGTGTTCGTCCCGGTGGGGCGCGAGGGCCTTTCGGGTTCGGTACGGACGACGCGGTCCGTACCGAACCCGAAAGGCCCTCACCTGTTCGAGATGCCTCAACCGGGATCTGCCCCGACCCGTCCACGTCCTCCCAGGAACGCACGACCAGGGGCTGTCCCGTGATCCCCAGCGGCGCACGACGCCGGCCACGGCACCTCGCGGCGTTGTCCGATCGCCCGAGCACGCCCGGTACGAGGGCGCCTCTCCGCCGTGTGATGCACCGCATCCGACCCCGTTCGCCGATCCACCGGTGATCACGGGACAGCCCTAGCAGACGGGAAATCGATCGCCCATCGGATTTGTGGACGGCGAGAGTTGGGCCCGACGGGACACCGACCGAGGAGCCCGACCATGTCGACGCTGCGCGTCACCGCCGAGCCGCTGACGATCCACGAGCATCCGAACGCCGACGCCCTGGAGCTCGCCCAGGTGGGGCTGTACCGCGCGGTCGTCGCCAAGGGCGCCTACCGCAGCGGCGACTTCGCCGTCTACATCCCCGAGCAGGCGGTTCTCCCCGCGGCGCTGGTGGACGAACTGGGCCTGACCGGACGGCTGGCCGGCAAGGCGTCCGACAGGGTGAAGGCGGTCCGGCTGCGGGGTGAGCTGTCGCAGGGCATCGTGTGCAGGCCCGAGGCCCTCGCCGGGGCGGATCTGGAGCGTGCCGCCGCCGACGGCACCGACTTCGCGGAACTGCTCGGCATCACGAAGTGGTCGCCGCCGATCCCGCCCACGATGAGCGGCGATGTGGAGCCGGCACCGGATCTGCTGCCCTGGGTCGACATCGAGAACCTGCGGCGTCATCCGGACGTCTTCGCGCCCGGCGAGCCCGTCGTCGTCACCGAGAAGCTCCACGGGACCGCCTGCCTGGTGACCTACGTCGCCGGGGACCACGGAGCCGCCGTCCCGCCCGCAGGGTCTTCGGGCAGGGTGATGGTGTCGTCCAAGGGGTTCGGCGCGAAAGGCCTCGCGCTCAGGGAGGACCCTCGCAACCTCTACTGGCGCGCGGTGCGCGGCCACGCGGTTCCGGAGGCGGCGGCGAGGCTCGCCGCCGAGTTGGGGGCGACGAGGGTCGGCATCTTCGGCGAGGTCTACGGAGCGGGGGTGCAGGACCTGTCGTACGGCGCGAACGCCCGCTCAGCCGGGCTCGGCTTCGCGGTGTTCGACGTGTCGGCCGAGATCGACGGCAGGGTCCACTGGCTGGACGCCGTGCGGTTGCTGGACGGGGAACTCCCGCTGGTGCCGCGTCTGTACGAGGGACCGTTCGATCCGGACACGGTGCTCGCGCTGGCGAGCGGCCGGGAGACGGTCTCGGGCGAGGAGCTCCATCTGCGCGAGGGGGTCGTCGTCCGGCCCGTGACCGAGCGCTGGAGCCCGGTGGTGGGGGGGCAGGGCGATCGCCAAGTGCGTCAGCCCGGCCTATCTCACCCGCAAGGGCGGCACCGAGTACGAGTGACCGTCCGGCGCACGGTGGCCCGTCACGGGGGTGCGGGCCGCCGTGCGCCCCTGGCCGTCCGCGGCCCACGGTGCCGTACGCGGCCCCCGGAGCGTGTCCGCCCGGGCCGGCGTCACCGTACGCCGCGGTCCGGGCCCACGGTCGGCGCAATGGGTCCCGGCCGGAGCGGGGCGGGCGGAGACTCGGCGGGTGCAGGTGAAACACGGACCCTTCCTGACGTGGGCGATGGTGGCGCTCACGCTGACGACGGGGATGGTCGAGGCGGTCAGCTTCCTCGTGCTTGGGCCGGTGTTCACAGCCGTCCAGACCGGCACCATGCTGCTGTTGTCGTTCGCGCTGGCCGGAGTGGCAGGACTGTCCACCGCTCCGTGTCTGGCCTCGCTGGCGGGGTTCACCGTGGGGGCCGTGCTCTCGGCGCGGTTCGAGTCGAGGTCGCAGGTACGGGGCCGCCGGTGGTTCCGCGAGGCGCTCCTCGCCGAGGGCCTGGTGCTGGCGGTCGCCGCCGCGGTGGCGTGGTGGGTCGAGCGGCACGGAGAGTCGCCCGCCGGGCGGCACCACATGGTGACCGGGCTGGTGGGGCTGGCCATGGGGATCAGGAACGTCTCCACGCTCCGGGTGGGTGTACCGGGCATGCCGACGACGGTCACGACCCGGGCGTTCACGGCGCTGATCGGGGGTTCCCCGCTCGCGGTGGACGCCCGTATCGCGTCCGGCGCGGGCCACCAGGTCCGGCGGGCAGCCTCGGTGGCGGCCATGTTCGCCGGCGGTCTGGCCGGTGCGTGGCTGCTGCACGACGGCCGGTTCAGCGCGGCCGTGGTCCTGCTGGCCACTGCGGTGATCGTGGTGGCGATCGCGCTGAGCTTCACCCTGGTGCCTCGGGAGAGGACGTCCGAGGCCGGCTGACGGTTCGTGCCCCGGGCGCGGTCGGCGGGAGCGTAGCGCAGCGGTTCCGGGTGCCCGACGCGTTCCCGGGTCCGGCCGGGCGGCGCTCGGAGAGGCCTGTCGGGTACCGGCGGCCGGGAGGAGCCCCCTGCCGCCGTCCGTTGACAGGAGCCGCCGACCCGGCCAGACTAAGCAGTCGCTTAGATGTGCACAGGGACAAGGTGAGAGAGGCAGGGACATGGCCGAGCCGAGGATCTTCACGTCCGCCGAGGAACTGGCCGCCGGGGTCGGCGAGCACCTGGGACACAGCGACTGGCTGGAGGTCGACCAGAAGCGGATCGACCTCTTCGCCGAGGCCACCGGCGACCACCAGTGGATCCATGTGGACCCCGGGCGCGCGGCGGCCGGGCCGTTCGGGACGACGATTGCGCACGGCTATCTGACGCTCTCGCTGCTACCTGCGCTCGTCCCTCAGATCATGCGGGTCGAGGGCATGAGGATGGGCATCAACTACGGGACCAACAAGGTCCGTTTCCCTGCCCCCGTCCCGGTGGGCTCACGGGTGCGGGCGAGCGCGACCCTCAAGAGCGTCGAGGAGGCGGGCGGCGGCGTGCAGGTGACCGCCGTCGTCACCGTGGAGCGCGAGGGCGGCGACAAGCCGGTGTGCGTCGCCGAGTCGGTGTCCCGCTACTTCTTCTGATCGACTGATCGACGGGACTTCTCCCGCACCAGGGGCGGGCCCTCCGGCACGGACCACCCGCGGAGGGCCGCCGCTTCCGTCCCGCCGGGGCCGTCGTCCGCGCTGCCGGTCCCGGGCCGCGACCCGGCCAGGGAGGCCCTGCCCCGGCGGGACCGCTACCTGCGTGCGGACACCATGCGCAGGACGAGGTCCGCGTACAGTTCGCCGACCTCCTCCGGCGTCCGGCGCCCCCGGACGTTGAACCAGCGCGCCACGTCGATGCAGAGCGACAGCACCGCCAGCGTGGTGCCGGGCACGTCGGGGACGTCGAACTCGCCCGCCTCCACGCCGTCGCGCAGGATCTCGCGCACCACGGCGTCACTGCGCCGGCGCAGCTCCACGATCTCGGCCCGGTGCTCCTCGGAAAGGGCGTCGATCTCGTACTGCACCACGCGCGCGGTGTCGTGCCGGCCCGCGTGCCAGCGGACGAAGGAGCGCACCGCCTCGGCGAGCCGCTCACCCGGCGTGCCGCCGCTCCCGGACGCGGCCGACAGCACCTCGAGCGCCTTGTCGTGCCCGATCCGGCTGATCCGGTGGAGCAGTTCTTCCTTGGTCTTGTAGTGGATGTACAGGGCGGCCGGGCTCATGCCCGCCCGCCCGGCGATGTCCCGGGTCGTCGTCGCGTGGTAGCCCCGCTCGGCGAAAGCCTCGACGGCGGCGACGAGGAGCTTGCGCGCGGCCTCCGGCGCGACCTCGCCCCACGGCACGTCCTCGGCCGTCGTGTCCTGCGCCGCAGTCATGGCCCATCCTTTCCGCCCGCCGTCCCTGTGAGTGCGGGACGAACACCATACCCCGAACCTGAGCAAGCGCTTAGGGCATCGGTACGGCTTCCCGGGTGAAGCCGCGCGCGGGCAGGGGAGGCCGTACGGCGCACGGCCGGGCGCACCGGCGCGGCGCCGGCCCCTCAGAACGCCGACACCCCGGTGAGGGCACGTCCGATGATCAGCTTCTGGATCTGGCTGGTGCCCTCGTACAGGGTCATCACGCGTGCGTCGCGGAGGAGTTTCCCGACCGGGTACTCGTCGATGTAGCCGTACCCGCCGAAGACCTGCAGGGCGTTGTTCGCGGCGCGGACGGCCGCCTCGGAGGCGAACAGCTTCGCCTGGGACGCGGCGGTGGCGAAGTCCCGGCCCCGGTCCACGAGGTCGGCGACCCGCCACGTCAGCAGACGGGCCGCGTCCACGTCCACGGCGATGTCGCTGATGAGCTCCTGCACCAGCTGGTACGAGGCGATCGGCCTGCCGAACTGCTCACGCGCGGCCGCGTGGCCGACGGCGGCGTCGAGCGCGGCCTGGGCGATGCCGACGCAGCCGGCGGCCACCGACATCCGGCCCTTGGCGAGAGCGGACATGGCGACCGAGAAGCCCTTGCCCTCCGGGCCGAGCATCGCGTCGACGGGCACCCGGACGTCCTCCAGCACCAGTTCGGCGGTGGCCTGGCCGCGCAGACCGAGCTTCCCGTGGATCGCGCGCCTGGTCAGCCCGGGGGTCCCGGCCGGGACGAGGAAGGCCGAGACGCCGCGGTGGCCGGGCGCGCCGCCGGTGCGGGCGAAGAGCAGCACGACATCCGCCCATGTGCCGTTGGTGATGAACATCTTGGAGCCGTTGATGACATAGCCGTCGCCGTCCCGCACGGCGCGGGTCGTGAGGCCGCCCGCGTCGGAGCCGGTGCCGGGTTCGGTGAGCCCGAAGCAGCCGAGGGCCTCGCCCGTGGTGAGACGCGGCAACCAGCGGCGCTTCTGCTCCTCGCTCCCCCAGGCGGCGACGGTCTTGGCGACGAGGCCGAGGGAGACCGAGACGATTCCCCGGACCGAGGAGTCCCCGCGGCCGAGTTCCTCCGTGACCAGGCAGTACGCGAGGTGGTCGCCGCCCGAACCGCCGTACTCCTCGTCGATCGTCAGCCCGAGGAAGCCGACCGCGCCGAGCTTCTCCACGATGGCCCTGTCGACGTCCTCGGCCCGGTCCCACTCCGCGGCGTACGGGGCGACCTCACGCTCGACGAAGTCACGCGCGAGCCGGCGCGCGGCCCGCTGCTCCTCGCTCAGCTCCAGGTTCACCACGGCCACCCCACTTTTAACTAACACTGCTAGTTTCCGCTCGGCAGGGCCTACTATGTGCCGCATGGCCCGACCGCGCAAGCCCCTCCTCAGCCGCGAACGCATCGTCGGGGCGGCGAGCGCGCTGGTGGACGCGGAGGGCCTGGACGCGGTCTCCACCCGGCGCCTCGCCGCGGAACTCGGCGTCAGCGGCCCCTCGCTCTACAACCACTTCCGCAACAAGGACGAGATCCTGGACGCCGTGGCCGACGCCGTCAGCGCCAAGGTCGATCTGTCGATGTTCGACGAGTCCGACCCGCGCGACTGGCGGACCGCGCTGCACGACTGGGCCGTCTCCTACCGGGCGGCCCTCACCGAGCACCCCAACGTCGTCCCGGTCCTGGCCCGCGGCCCCGGCCGACGCCCCGCCGGCCTCAAGGTCGCCGACGCGGTCTTCGGCGCGATGGTCCGCGCGGGCTGGCCGCCCGCCCAGGCCACCCACATCGGCGCCCTGATGCGCTACTTCATCACCGGCTCGGCCCTCGGCTCGTTCGCGGGCGGCTTCGTCGACGACGCGACCGCCTACGACCCCTCCGACTACCCGCACCTGGGCCAGGCGCATCTCCTCGCCGAACGCCAGGAGAGGATCGACGAGGGTGCGTTCGACACGGGGCTGCGCGCCCTGCTGGACGGGCTGGCGGCGCGGTACGAGATGGGCGCGCGCGAAGGAAGCGGACGGGGCCGCCCCCTGGGGCCGCTCCCGGGTTGATTGATCACCGGCGCCGGCAACGCTGGTGATCCATTCAACCCGGGAGCGGCCCGGAAGGCTGCGGGAGGGGCGCCGTCCGCCCGGAGACCTGCTGCGGACCGGGGCGGAAGCGCGGCGGTGCGGGAACGGCCGCGCGGTCCGCACGGCGGGCAGGGCGGACCGCGCTCCCGTACGCCGGCCCGGCGGGGCCGGACCGGCGACGGGGAGGCCGGGGTCACTCCCGGGCGGCCGCCCGCTTCGCGAGCACCCTGATCGAACCGAGCGCGACAACGGCCAGCACGGTGATGTAGGCCGAGACGGCCATCGACGTGCCAGACGCCTCCAGCAGCAGCACCATGATGAACGGGGCCAGGCCGCCGCCGAACACGGCCGCGATCTGGTAGCCGAGCGAGGCGCCGGTGTAGCGCATCTCGGGAGTGAACAGCTCGGCGAACAGGGCGGCCTGGGGCCCGTACATGATGCTGAGGAAGCAACTGGTGACGAAGGTGCCGACGGCCAGCCACAGCAGCGACGCGGTGTCGATGAGCAGGAACAGCGGGAACGCCCACACCAGCAGTCCGATCGCGCCCGCCGCGTAGATGCGCAGCCGGCCCACGCGGTCGGAGAGTGCCGCGGACGCCGGTATCAGCGCGAGCTGGGTGAGGCTCACGCACAGGGACACGGTGAGTACCGCCTCGCGCTCCATCCCGAGTTCGCGGGTCGAGTAGTCCAGCACGCCGGTGATGATGATGTAGAAGGTCGCGGTGTTGACGGCGAAGGAGCCGCCCGCCAGGAGGACCGTGCCCAGGTGCCTGCGCAGGATGGTCCGCAGCGGCGAGCGGGGCTCGCTCTTCTCCTGCTCGGCCAGGGCCCGTTCGGCCTCGCGGAACTCGGGGGTCTCCTCGACCCGGGCGTGGATGTACCAGGCGAGACCGAGCACCAGGAAGCCGACGAGGAACGGCACCCGCCAGCCCCAGGACGCGAACGCGGCGTCGTCGGTGAGGGCACCGGCGGCGAGGAACACGGTGTTGGCGGTCACCACGCCGATGGGCACGCCGAGCTGGACGAGGCTGCCGTACAGCCCGCGTTTGCCCTCCGGTGCGTACTCGGTGGCCATGAGCATCGCGCCGCCCCACTGGGCGCCGACGGCCAGGCCCTGCATCACCCGTAGCAGCACGAGGAGCAGCGGCGCGGCGATACCGATGGTCTCGTACGTCGGCAGCAGTCCGATGCCGGTGGTGGCGAGGCCCATGAGGGTGAGGGCGAGGACGAGCATCGGCTTGCGGCCGCGCTTGTCGCCGAGCTGTCCGGCGATGATCCCGCCGACGGGACGCGCGAGGAATCCGACGGCGAAGGTGGCGAAGGCGGCGAGGACTCCGGCCGAGGCGCTGCCCGCCGGGAAGTAGAGGTCGCCGAGGACCAGTGCGGCGGCGATGCCGAAGACGAAGTAGTCGTACCACTCGACGGCCGAGGCCAGAGCGGCGGCACCGGCCACGCGGCGGCGGTGCCGGTCGGTGGGAGCGGTCGCCTGTGGATTCCCGGCGAGCGGGGAAGGGGGTGCCGTGTCCATGCGTGCACACTCCGATGGGTGCGGGGACCAAGGGTGCGGGGACCGTACCGACCGGATGGTATGGAGGTCAACGGGTCGCGCGACAGGACTTTTTGCTCTATCATTACCCGTCAGTAGCGTGTGGGCCGTGCGAGGGTGGGCGCGTGGAATTCACGAATCCGCCTGCGACCGCGGCCTGGCTCCACCAGGACTCCAGGCAGGGCTTCGAAGTGGCGTTCTTCCGGGTCGCGGACGACGGCCGGCGCATCGACGGCTGTGCGGCCGGCACGGAGGACGGCGACGCCTTCGCCGTCGAGTACGACATCGAACTGGACACGACATGGCGGACGCGGACGGCTCGGGTCCGCGGCCGCTCGCCCTCCGGCAGCCGAACGGTGCTGCTGGAGTCGGACGGCTCGGGCCACTGGGCGGTCGACGGCGAACGGGCGCCGTATCTCGACGGCTGCTTCGACGTCGACCTGGAGGCGTCAGCGATGACCAACACCCTGCCCGTGCGCCGTATGGCGCTGCCCCACGGCACCGAGGCGTCCGTGCCCGCCGTGTGGGTGCGGGCCCACGACCTCACCGTGGAACGGCTGGAGCAGACCTACACCCGCACCGTCGACCGGGGCACCCACACCTGCTACGACTACCGCGCGCCCGCCCACGGCTTCTCGTCCCGGATCGTCTACGACGAGTCCGGGCTGCCACTGGAGTACCCCGGGATCGCCGTCCGCGCGGGCTGACGACCCCCGGGCGATCCGCCTACGGGAAGACGACGAGTGCTCTGCCGCCCTTGCCCGCGAGCATGTTCTCGAAGGCGGCCGGGATGCCGTCCAGGCCGATCCGCTCGGTGATGAGGGTGCTCAGGTCCAGCCGGCCGGCCCGGATGTGCTCCGCGAGCACGGGGATGTCCCGGGCCGGATCGGAGTTGCCGTAGACGCAGCCGGAGAGCGTACGTCCCCAGTGGAACAGCTCCAGGGCGTGGAAGGTGACCTGCTGGTCCCTGCCGCCGATGCCGACCACCGTGGTCCGTCCGCCCCGCCGGGTGGAGTCCCAGGCGGCGCGGATCGTCACGCCGCGGCCCACGCACTCCACGGCCACGTCGGCGCCCTGCCCTCCGGTCAGCCCGCGGACCTCGCGGGCGGTGTTGTCCGAGGCGACGACGAAGTCGGTGGCCCCGGCGGCGAGGGCGAGCTCCTCCTTCGCGGGCGACACGTCCACGGCGACGACCTTCGAGGCGCCGGCGATCCGCGCCGCCTGGACGGTGGCGAGGCCGACCCCGCCGACACCGAGGACGACGACGGACTCCCCCTCCCGGACCCGGGCCGAATGATGGACCGCGCCGTAGCCGGTGAGGACAGCGCAGCCGAGCAGCGCGGCGTCGGTGAGCGGCACTCCCTCCGGGAGCGGCAGCACACAGTTCGCCGCGACGACGGTCTCCTCCGCGAAGGCGGCGACATTGAGCCCGGGATGCAGTTCGGTGCCGTCCTCGGTGACGGCGTGGACGGCACCCGCGCCCCTGAGCGCACCGGCGCAGAGCCACACCTCGCCGATGGAGCAGTGGTGGCAGCGCCCGCAGGACGGCGCCCAGTTGAGCACCACCGCGTCGCCGGGGGCGACATGGGTGACGCCTTCGCCGACGGAGACGACCGTACCCGCGCCCTCGTGCCCGAGGACGGCGGGGACCGGCACCTGCATGGTGCCGTCGGACAGGGACAGATCGGAGTGGCAGACCCCGGCTGCGGCGAGGCGGACCCGCACGCGGCCGGGACCCGGCTCGGGGAGTTCGATGCCGATGATCTCCAGGGCGGAGCCGACGGAGGGCAGGACTGCGGCGCGGACCACGGTGGTTGTCTCCCGGTTCAGAACTGCAGGGACTTGGTGTGCAGGTACTCGGCGAGGCCGTGCGTGCCGAGTTCACGGCCCACGCCCGACTGCTTGTACCCGCCGAAGGGTGCCAGCGGGTTGAAACGGCCGCCGTTGATGTCGACCTGGCCGGTGTCCATCCGGCGGGCGAAGGCGACGGCCTCGTCCTGCTCACCCCATACGGCGCCCGCGAGCCCGTAGACCGTGCCGTTGGCGATCCTCAGGGCGTCGTCCACGTCCTGGTACTCCATGAGCGAGACGACCGGGCCGAAGATCTCCTCCTGCGCGATGGCCATCTCCGGGGTGACATCGGCGAAGACGGTCGGCGAGACGTAGTAGCCCTTCTCGCGCGGGGCCTCGGGGCCACCGGCGACGAGCCGGGCGCCCTCGGCGACGCCGCGCTCGATGAAGCCGCGGACGCGTTCCCGCTGCCGGTCGCTGACGAGCGGGCCGAGGCGGTCGCCGGGGACGTACTTGGCGACGGATTCGGCGGCCAGGGCCACCGCCTCCTCGTACTGGTCCCTGTGCACCAGCATCCGGGTCCAGGCGCTGCACGTCTGGCCGGAGTTGGACATGACGTTCGCGATCCCGGCGTTCACGGCGCGGGCGAGATCGGCCCCGGGGAGGATCACATTGGCGGACTTGCCGCCGAGTTCCAGCGCGACGCGCTTGACCGCGCCGCCCGCGGTCGCGCCGATGCGGCGGCCGACGGCGGTGGATCCGGTGAAGGAGACCAGGTCCACGCCGGGGTGCTCGGCGAGGGCCTGACCGGCGACCGGCCCGAGGCCGGTCACGAGGTTGAACACGCCGGCCGGGAGCCCGGCCTCGTGAACCGCCTCGGCGAAGAGCTGGGCGATGAGCGGGGTGTCCTCGGCGGGTTTGAGCACCACGGTGCAGCCGGCGGCGAGGGCGGGCGCGGCCTTGGCGACGATCTGGTGCAGCGGGTAGTTCCACGGGGTGATCGCGCCGACGACGCCGACCGGCTCGTGCAGCACGGTGGAGTTGCCGACCTTCTCCTCGAAGTCGTAGGAGGCGGCCAGCTCGGCGTACGAACCGGCGACGAGCACCGGCAGACCGGCGTGGACGGTCTCGGCGAGCCTGGTCGGGGCACCGAGCTCGGCGGTGACCGTCGCGGCGATCTCGTCCTTGCGGGCGGCGAGCACGTCGCGGAGCGCCGCGACGTACCCGGCACGGTCCGCGGGCGCGGTGGCGGCCCAGCCGGGGAAGGCGTCGCGGGCGGCACGCACCGCCGCGTCGACGTCCTCCGGAGTGCCGGCCGGGACATGGGCGATGACCTGCTCGTCCGCGGGATCGACCACCGCGATGGTGTCGGCACCGGCGGCGGGGCGCCACGCGCCGCCGATGTACATCCCGTCGTGGGCCTTCATCCGCTACTCCTTCGGGCACGGCAAGAGCTGACCGGGGCCCAAACTAGCGGTGTTAGTTTTTTGACGCCAGGGCGGCCGGGTGCGGAGTGGTGCGATTCTCCCCCACCGCCCGCCCCGGGAGCCGGGAATGACGGTACCGGGCCGGCCGGTCGCTCCGCCTCCGGCCCGCGGCGGCGGTGTGCGGCGAACGGTCCGGCGGCCGGGGTGCGTCACCGGACGCCGGACGCGCCGGGATCCCGGGCCCGGCCGGCGGTCCGGCGTCCGGCCCGCGGTTGCGGGGGATGGGGGGGGGTGCCCCGCACCGCGGGGGCGCTCAGGCCGGGGTCTGACCGAGCGCCGTCGGGGAGGGCTGCGGCGGCCGGACGGACGGCGGGGAGATGGACGCGACCTGGGCACGGCCGCGGTCGACCTGCTGCCCCCCGCTGATCGCCGCCGGGGCGGACTGGCCCTTGTCCTCCGGGGACTTGGCCACCGACGACCAGGTCCGCAGCCGGTGACTGGCCGCCTCGTCGAGCGTCACCGGCGCCCCGCGCTGCTCCGCGAGCCGACTCGCCTCGCGGCCGAGCGCGGCCACGTCCTCCCACCGCAGCCTGAGCACCACGGACAGCTCGGCCCCGCCGTCCGGGAGTCCCTTCATGATCGGCCCGTCACCATCAGTCATTGCCGCTCCTGTCGAAAATTGAGGCACAGACGCTCGAGTTCCCGGGTGCCCACTAGTACGCAGTGGATCCTCCGGGCGTTCAGCCCGGTTCCGCCGTGTCCCGAGGGCCGTTGTTCCCTGCGGACGACGAACCGCGTCTCACGTTCGTCCGCGGACCACCGGCGGAGCCGGCGGCCGGACGACGTCAGGTGCGGTCGTCGCACGTCGACGAGGTGTCGGCGTACGGCCGACAGGCGCGGACACCGGCTCGGCGCCGGTGCGGGTCGGGACGACGGGGAGCGCACCGCCGCCCCGCCCCGCGGGACCTCAGCGGGCCGGCGCCACCTCCACGGGGAAGCCGTTGAGCACGGCGGTGCCGGAGAGCGGGTCGAGCAGCGAGCCGTCTAGCAGCTGGTTGACGTTGACGCCGGGACGGGCCGCCGCCACCCGCATGCGGGTGCCCGGACGGTCGTGCCCCCAACCGTGCGGGAGGCTCACCACCCCCGTGCGCACATCGCCGGTGATCTCGACCGGGACCTCCAGCTCTCCCCCGGCCGACTTGATCCGGGCGAGGGCGCCGTCCGCCAGCCCCAGCCGGGCGGCGTCGTCGGGATTCACCTGGAGGGTGCAGCGGTTCGAACCCCCGTTGAGGGCAGGGACGTTGTGCATCCAGCTGTTGTTGGAGCGCAGATGACGGCGGCCGACGAGCACCAGCCGCTCGTCCCGCACCCCGAGCGCCTGCCGCAGCCTCGGCAGGTCTTCCGCGATGGGGCCGGGCAGCAGTTCGACACGCCCGCTGCGGGTCCTGAGCACCTGGGCCAGCCGCGGCCGCAGCGGCCCGAGATCGACGCCGTGCGGGTGCGCGAGCAGGTCGTCGAGGGTGAGGTCGTACGGTCCGAGGCGCAGCATCATGTCGAGGCGCCGCTCCGGCCCGCTGCGGCCGCTCAACCGACCCGCGAGTTCCTCCGCGTCCTGGCCGTGCACCGGCGAACGGGGGTCGGCGACGGCCCGGGTGAGGGAGGCCGATATGACCATGTCGTCGACCGTGGCCGGGGCGGCACCGTGCATACCGCCCACCGCCAGGATCAGCCGGGCGTGGATCTCGCACTCGTCCGGCACGCCCTCGTCGAGCGGGACGGCGGGAGGGGTGTAGCGGGCCTGGTTGCGCACGGCGAGTCCGTTGAACGAGAAGTCGTAGTGCCCGCTGCGCGACGGGGGCGGCGGTGGCAGGACGACGTCGGCGTGGCGCGAGGTCTCGTTCAGGTAGGGGTCGACGCTGACCATGAGGTCGAGTGCGCCGAACGCCCGGTCCAGCCGCTCGCCGTCGGGCGCGGACAGCACGGGGTTGGCGGCGATGGTGATCAGGGCGCGGATCCGCCCCTCGCCGGGCGTCTCGATCTCCTCGGCGAGTGCGGCGATGGGCAGTTCCCCCTTGACCTCGGGGTGGCCGGCGACCCTGCTGGCCCAGCGGCCGAGGGCGAAGCCCTTGCCGGGCGGGGCCGGTTCGGTGGCGGGGCGGGGTGCGCGGTCGTGCGCGGCGAGTGGGAAGAGTACTCCGCCGGGCCGGTCGAGGTTGCCGGTGAGGACGTTGAGGACGTCGACGAGCCAACTGGCGAGGGTGCCGTGCTCGACGGTGCAGCTTCCGATCCGGCCGTACACGGCGGCGGTCGGCGCGGCGGCGAGTTCGCGGGCCATGGTCCGGACGACGGCCGCGTCCAGGTCGCAGGCCGCTGCCACGGCCTCGGGACTGAAGTCCCGTACCGCCTCGCGCACGTCGTCCACGCCCTCGACCCGCCCGGCGAGCGGGCCGGGGTCGGCGAGTCCTTCCTCGAACAGCACATGGACGAGTGCGGCGAGCAGCAGCGCGTCCGTACCGGGCCGGATGGCCACGTGCCGGTCGGCGAGCCGGGCGGTGCGGGTACGGCGGGGGTCGACCACGGTGAGCCGGCCGCCGCGGCGGCGCAGCGCCTTGAGCCGGCCCGGGAAGTCGGGCGCGGTGCACAGGCTGCCGTTGGAGTCCAGGGGGTTGGCGCCGAGGAGCAGCAGGTGGTCGGTGCGGTCCAGGTCGGGTACCGGGATCGCGACGGCGTTGCCGAAGAGCAGTCCGCTGGAGACGTGCTTGGGCATCTGGTCGAGGGTGCTGGCGGTGAAGAGGTTGCGGGTGCGCAGCGTCGACAGCAGCACGGGCGGATAGAGCCCGCCGGCCATGGTGTGCACGTTCGGGTTGCCGAGGACGACGCCCACCGCGTCCGGGCCGTGCTTCTCGATCAGCGGCCGTATCCGGGCGGCGATCAGGTCGAACGCCTCGTCCCACCCCGCCTCGCGCAGTTCGCCGTTCCGGTCGCGCACGAGCGGGGCCCGCAGCCGGTCGGGGTCGGAGTCCAGGGCGCCGAAGGAAGCGCCCTTGGGACAGATGAATCCCTTGCTGAAGACGTCGGCGCGGTCCCCGCGGACCGCGCCGACCCGCTCCCCGGCGCCGTCCTTTTCGACGGTCAGGCTCAGTCCGCAGGTGGCCTCGCACAGCGGGCAGATCCGCAGGGCGGTGCGGGTGGCGTCGGTTCCTGGCATGGGGCCCTCCCCGGGGCGGCGGCAGCGATGACGCACGGGCACGGCGAGCATACCGACCGGTACGCACGTTGGGGAGGGCCGCTCCGTCCGCACCACCCGGGCCGCCGCCCGCCCGCACCCGGCGGTTGCCCGGCAGTCCGGTCCGGGACCGCGCCAGGGCGGGGCCGCGCGCTGCCGTTGACTGGGGACGCCGGGAATCCTACTGTCAACCATAGGATTCCTTGGACCGGACGCATCGGAGAGTGCGGATGAGCGGTATCGAGCAGGCGAGGAAGACGGCCGAAGGGCTGGAGTACCTGTCGGGATTCGGCAATGAGCACTGCTCGGAGGCCGTCCCGGGGGCCCTGCCGCTCGGACGGAACTCGCCGCAGCGCGCCCCCCTCGGGCTCTACGCCGAGCAGCTGAGCGGCAGTGCGTTCACCGAGCCCCGCGCGCACAACCGGCGCTCGTGGCTGTACCGCATCCGGCCGTCCGCCGCCCACCCCCCGTTCGTCCGCACCGACAACGGCGCCCTGCGCACCGCGCCGTTCACCGAGACCGTGCCGGACCCGAACCGGCTCCGCTGGGACCCGCTGCCGGCACCCGCACCCGGCACGGACTGGCTGGCCGGTCTGTGGACCCTCGGCGGGAACGGCGACGCCGCCCAGCGCACGGGCATGGCCGTGCACCTCTACCACGCCGACGCGGCCATGGAGCGGCGGGTGTTCAGCGACGCCGACGGCGAACTGCTGATCGTCCCCGAGCAGGGCGGGCTGCTGCTGCGGACGGAGCTGGGCCTGCTGTCCGTGGAGCCCGGTGAGGTCGCACTGATCCCCCGGGGAGTGCGCTTCCGGGTGGAACTGCTCGACGGCTCCGTCCGGGGCTATGTCTGCGAGAACTACGGACAGCCCTTCACCCTGCCCGAGCTGGGCCCGATCGGCGCCAACGGACTGGCCAACCCCCGCGACTTCCGGGTCCCGGTCGCGGCGTACGAGGACATCGAGGGCGACGTGGAGGTCGTCAACAAGTTCTGCGGCAACCTGTGGACCGCCACCTACGACCACTCGCCCCTCGACGTCGTCGCCTGGCACGGGACCCATGTGCCGTACGTCTACGACCTGCGGACGTTCAACGTCATGGGAACGATCTCGTACGACCACCCCGATCCGTCGATCTTCACGGTGCTCACCTCCCCGAGCGACACCCCCGGGCTCGCGGGCGTCGACTTCGTGGTGTTCGCGCCGCGCTGGCTCGTCGGCGAGGACACCTTCCGGCCCCCGTACTTCCACCGCAACGTGATGAGCGAGTACATGGGCCTCATCGAGGGCGCCTACGACGCGAAGACCGCCGGAAAGGGAGGCTTCGTCCCGGGCGGCGGCTCGCTGCACAACATGATGTCGGCGCACGGACCCGACCGGGAGACCTTCGACAGGGCGAGCGCCGCCGAACTCAGGCCGCAGCGGATCGACGACGGGCTCGCGTTCATGTTCGAGACCCGCTGGCCGGTGACCGCCACGGCCCAGGCGGCGAACGCGGACCACCTGCAGAGGGCCTACGACGACGTGTGGCAGGGTCTGGAGCGCCACTTCCGGTCCTGAGGCCGGATCTGATACGGAGTTGCCGTGACCGCCTTCGCCCCCGACTCGCTCGTCCTGAACCGCAAGCTGCCCCTCTGGTACCAGGTCTCGCAGTCGCTGCGTGCCTCCATACTCGGCAGGAGGCCGCACGACCCGCTGCGCCTGCCGACGGAGGAGCAGCTGGCCGAGCACTACGGGGTGAGCGTGCTGACCATGCGGCAGGCACTCAAGGAGCTGGAGTCGGAAGGGCTCATCAGCCGGCACCGGCGCCGCGGCACCTTCATCGAACCGGGGGTCCGGCGCAGCGCGCCCCGGCGGCTGCTGGGCTCGATCGACGCGATCGTGGCCCAGCAGTCCGGCGAGCTGACCACCGTCCTCGGGCACGCCCCGGAACCGGTGCCGGGCGGGCTCGCCGAGTACTTCCCGGACACGGACGAGGTCGTCACGTACCGCAGGCTGCGGTGCGACGGCGACAGCGGGGAGCCCGTGAACTGGGCGGAGAACGCGGTACGTCCGGACGTGGCCGCCCGGCTGGACGTGGCGGACCTGGAACGCTGGCCGATGACCAAGGTGTTGCGGGACGCGGTCGGGGTACGGATCAGCCGCATCACGGACACGGTGGAGGCCCGGCTCGCCGACCCGGAGACGGCGGAGCTCCTCCAGGTGCCGCTGCTGTCGCCCATCCTCCACTACACGGGAGTGACGTACGACGAGGAGGGGCGGGTGGTGGACGTGGCACGCATCCGGTACCGGGGCGACCGGTTCTCGTTCTCCGTGACCGTCGAGGCGGAATGAGCGGCCAGGGGGGCGGCGCCGACGGCACCGCCGTGCCGCTGGACGAGATCATGCCGTGGTCGACCGGGCCGCTGCGGCTCGGTCGCGGCTGGGTGGTCGCGCCCGACGCCCGGACGCTGCGGGCCCGCTGGGACGCCCTGGTCGCGGCCGGGGGCGAGGAGCGGGCCGCCCTGTTCGAGGAGACCCGGGCCCGCGGTCCGGGACGGCCCGTGGCGGCACTGCCAGGGCAGGCCACCGGGACGGGACGCTTCGCCGAGGAGCACGGGCGCTGCCCGGAGCCGGTGCGCATCGGCCGCGGGCCGTTCGACGAGCAGTGGATCCTCCCCGACCACCGGCTGATCGACGTGGCGCGGCCCGAGTTGTGGCGGGTCGCCGACGGCCGTCAGCTCTTCGTGGTGGAGCACGGCCGCGTCCCGGGCGACGACGGCCCCCCGGTGCTGGTCTCCGGCGTCCTCCCCGAGGGCCGCTCCGCCGGGAGGCCCGGCCGCATACGCCCCCTGTACCGGCGGCCCGGAGGACATGAGCCGAACCTGGCGCCGGGGCTGCGGACCGCACTGCGGGAGCGCTTCCCGGACGCGACGGAGCCCGGGGACGTACTCGCGTGGGTGGCTGCCGCGGGACGGCCCGCCGCGCGGGGCTGCCAGGTGCCGTTCACGGCGGACCGGGGCGTGTGGGCGCGCGGGGTGGAGCTCGGCCGGCGGCTCGTCGACATCCAGCTCAGGGGGATGCGGGGCGGTGAGCGCCCACGACTGCCGGGCGGCCGGCGCCCGTACGTCCGGGCCGCGGTCCCCGCCCGTCCCACGACGCTGGTGTACGAGGCGGACGAGGAGGCCCTGCTGCTCGACGCCGGACGGATCGCACCGGTGCCGGTGGAGGCCTGGGAATTCCGGGTGGGCGGTGTCCGGGTGCTCGAGGACTGGTTCGCGCGGCGGACCGCGGAGCCGGCGCCGGGGACGCTCGAGGCGATCCGTCCGTCCGTGTGGCCGCAGGAGTGGACCTCGGACCTGCTGGAGCTGGTCACGGTGCTCGCGCTGCTGGGGCAACTGAACGTTGAGCGCGAGGAACTGGGCCGGGAGATCGCCCGTACCGGCTGGCACGACCTCCGCGTGCCCCGGGTGCCGCCGGCCGCCCGGGCGCCCGCTTCCGTGCTCGACCACCACGAGGAGGGCCCGGGCGGGCAGTTCGTACTGCTCTGACCGACCCCGCTGTTTCACCCGGGTACGGCCGGCTTCGGGGCCCGGGCCCGAAAGCGCCTTCCGCGCCTGGGGCGATGAGCCTTGCTGTGGGGTTCTTCCGGTCCGGGCGGAGGGCACCTTCCACATGCATCACGGCTCGGCCGTGCCCGTGACACCACCACCCAGCACCCGCACCCGCACCCAAACACCCGCAGCGCATGCACCCGGTGAAAGCGGAATCCAGCGGCAGAAAGAGCTGAGCGGCACTTTCCCTCACTCACTCGGACCTTCGGAGAATGCCGGTTCGCCGTCTCGGAACTAGCGTGGGAGCCGATTTGTCCACCCGTGAGCACGAAGAGGGAACTGACATGAAGGCATCATCGGCTTGGCCTGTCTATGCACTGGCCCTGCTCCCGTTCATGCTCAGCTCGCCAGTTGCCCATGGGGAAACAGGAGAAGAGAGAAATGGAGCTGATCGGCAGAACGTGGAAACCATCACGGTAGTCTCCAAGTCCGTCGGCTCACCCGTTTCCCCTGGCCACAGCGCCGATCTGTTCGATGAGAAGGGAAATCGGATCGGGTTCTCGGCGACTTCCTGCTCTCCGGTCTCGTCGATGCCTACAACGGTCTTGTGCCACGGATCCTACGTACTGGACGGCAAGGGTGAGATCACCTGGGAGAACGCGAATCGCGGCCAGGCAACTCCGTACTTCACCGCCGTCACCGGGGGGACTGGAAGGTACTGCGAGGCGCGCGGGCAGATCCGGGTGATTCGAACCCAGTCCCAGCCTGGAGGGGGCCTCTCCCAGCTGAAGGTTTTCCTCGGCCGGAAGTGCCCTGTCTCCGCTTGATCGCGGATACCGGCCGGAACGGGCTTCGCTCACGGCAGCTGTAGTCCCAGTGCCTGCGCGGCCGGCACCTCGTCGGCATCTCCGGGCGCCGGCCCTCACCGTCGTGGATGCCGGCGTCGTCGCCCCTCACGGCCGTGGCGCCTCCCCGTCGGCGGTGGACCGCACCGGGGTGACAAAGGTGGTACGTACACGGTATTAACGGCTTCCATGAGCCAGCCGCTGCCCCTGGAAGGCATCACCGTCGTCGCCGTCGAACAGGCCGTGTCGGCTCCGTTCGCGACCCGTCAGCTCGCCGACCTCGGCGCCCGTGTGATCAAGGTGGAACGCCCCGACGGCGGCGACTTCGCCCGCGGCTACGACACCGCGGCGGGCGGACTCGCCTCGCACTTCGTCTGGTGCAACCGCGGCAAGGAGTCCCTCGCCGTGGACCTCAAGGACCCCCGGGGGCTGGCGGCGGTCCGCCGGCTGATCGCCAGGGCCGACGTCTTCGTGCAGAACCTCGCCCAGGGCGCGGCCGCCCGGCTCGGGCTGGACGCCGCCACGCTCTGCGACGCGCACCCGCGGCTGGTCGCGGTGGACATCTCGGGGTACGGGGCGTCCGGCCCGTACGCGCACAAGCGGGCCTACGACATGCTCGTCCAGTGCGAGGCCGGGCTGGTGTCCGTGACCGGCACCGCGGAGCAGCCGGTGAAGGCGGGCATCCCGGCGGCGGACGTCGCCGCGGCCATGTACGCCTTCTCGGGGGTGCTGGCCGCCCTGCTGCGGCGAGGCACGACCGGACGCGGCGGCCCGGTGGAGATCTCGATGCTGGAGTCGCTCGCGGAGTGGATGGGGCACCCCCTGCACCACGGGATGCACGGGGGCGACGCCCCGGAGCGCACGGGTCTGGCGCACGCGGTCATCGCGCCCTACGACGCCTACCCCACGGCCGACGGGGGCCGGGTACTGCTGTCGGTGCAGAACGACCGGGAGTGGCAGCGACTCGCCGAGCGGGTGCTGGGCCGACCGGAGCTGGCGGCGGATCCCGCCTTCGCGACCAACAAGGCGCGCACGGCGAACCGCGGGAGGACGGACGCGGTGGTCGCCCGGGCGCTGGCCCGGCTGGACTCCGGGGACGCCGTGGCGGCGCTGGAGGCGGCGGGTATCGCCTGCGCCCGTCTCAACACCGTGGCCGATCTGGCGGCCCATCCGCAGTTGGCGGCCCGGGACCGCTGGCGGGACATCGCGACGCCCGTCGGCCCGTTGCGGGCGATGCTGCCGCCGATCACCTTCCCGGGCGGCCCGGAGCCGGGCATGGGCGCCGTCCCGGCGCTCGGCGAGCACTCGGACGCGCTGCTGCGCGAGGCGGGGCTGACGGCCGACGACATCGCCGAGCTGCACCGGAGCGGAGTCGTTCCCTAGGAGCACACGGGCGGCGAACGCCTCGGGTGAGACTGGACGTTCACGCCGGGCTTCCGACTTCGGGACGGGACGCGACCGCTCGGTCGTGCCGGAGGCCGGTGCGGGCCACGGGAGCCCCTTGCACCCGCGCGTGGGCCCGGGCCGGGCCGCGCGCACACGGCAGGAGGTGAGGGTCGGCGGGGTGGTCGGACCTACGGTGTCCGGGCGGGAGCGAGGGGGACGGGTGCGCGTGATCGGTCACGCGTGCCCAGGTCGCCGTCCGGCCACCCCGCCGGTCACTGGCCCCGGCTGCCGAACAGCGAGCGGCGCAGTCGCCGGAGCGGCGCGAAGAGCGAGACGCGCGCGCTCTTGCTGCCACGGCTGTGCGCAATGTCACGCGTCGTCAGCTCACGCATGAGGGACGTCGCCTCGGCCGCCTCACGCTGCGGCACGGCGGGTCCGCCGAGTACCGCGAGATGGCGGTCGAGACGCGAGCTGGTCGCGCCCGTCCCGCAGGTGATCGCAGGGACCCGCGCCCTGCTGCGCATCGTTATCTGTTCCATGTCACTCCCCACCCGTACGAGGGCACCCGGCCCGGGCAGATTAACCCTATCGCCCCTGCCTCACACTCGTGTATCCCGCCCGAGCGATTCAGCACACACGTACGGGGGTTGACGGATGCTCACTGAATCCGCCTGATTCCAGGGCGAGTTGGACAGCCGCGAAGCCGGGACCAAACCTCCGGCCGCACCGCCCCGAACACCTGTCACCAGGCAGCAGGGACCGTCTCGTCCAGGACGGTCCGCGCGGCCGACCAGAGTCCACGACAGGACGGGACCGACATGTTCTCTCATCTCATCAGGAGCACGCGGGGGCGCAGAAACCTCGCCTCGCTCGTCTGTGGTGCGCTGGCGGCAGGGGGGCTCGCGGCCGCAGGAGTGAGCTCCACGCTCGCGCCGGGCGCCGCCAACGCGTCCAGCCACCGCGAGGCCCCGCTCATCTCCGGGCAGCCGCAGTACGACACGACGGACGTGTACGCGTTCGTCAGCCCCGACCGGCCGGACACCACGACGATCATCGCCAACTGGCTGCCGTTCGAGGAGCCGGCGGGCGGACCGAACTTCTACCGCTTCGCGGACGACGCCCGCTACGACATCCACATCGACTCCGACGGCGACGCCCAGGGTGACCTGCTCTACCGCTGGACCTTCCACGACCAGATCAAGAACGGTGACACGTTCCTGTTCAACACCGGGCCGGTGACCAGCCTGGACGACCCGGACCTCAACATCACCCAGACCTACGACCTGGAGATGATGCGGCTGCGGGACCAGCACGTGATCTCCACCACGAAGATCGCGAACGATGTGCCGGTCGCCCCGTCGAACGTGGGCAAGGCGTCCATGCCCGACTACGCGAAGCTCCGGAAGGAGGCCGTGCGCGAGCTGAAGGACGGCACCACCGTCTTCGCCGGCCAGGCCGACGACCCGTTCTTCCTCGACCTGCGGGTGTTCGACCTGCTGTACGGGGGCGACCTGTCCGAGGTCGGCCGGGACACACTGAAGGGCTACAACGTCAACAGCGTCGCCCTGCAGGTGCCCTCCGAGCACATCCGGCAGTCCGAGGGACAGCCCGTGGTCGGGATCTGGTCGACCACGCACCGCAAGAGCGCGAGCGGCGACTGGACGCAGGTCTCCCGGCTGGGCATGCCGCTGGTGAACGAGGTGGTCATCCCGCTCAAGGACAAGGACAGGTTCAACGCCTCGTCGCCCTGGAACGACGCCGACTTCCTCACGTCCGTCACCAACCCGGAGCTGCCGAAGCTCATCGAGGGCATCTACAAGATCGAAGCACCCGAGGAGCCGCGGGACGACCTCGTGTCGGTGTTCCTCACCGGCGTCAAGGACCTCAACCAGCCGCCGGGCGTCCGGCCCGCCGAGGCACTGCGTCTGAACACGGCCGTACCGCCCACCGGCGAGCCGAAGCGGCTCGGCGTGCTGGACGGCGACAACGCGGGTTTCCCGAACGGGCGCCGGC
This sequence comes from Streptomyces sp. NPDC049887, assembly GCF_040656535.1. NCBI lineage: Bacteria > Bacillati > Actinomycetota > Actinomycetes > Kitasatosporales > Streptomycetaceae > Streptomyces > Streptomyces sp. NPDC049887. The sequence goes on from NZ_JBFAMM010000003.1 coordinate 317,888, forward strand.
TGACCGACGACGTCCTGGACATCGCGCTCCAGGTCGTCGAGGGCGAACTCGTCGGGAAGAAGAACGACCTGGGCGACGCCGTCGACAAGAACGACGTGGAGTTCGAGAAGTCCTTCCCGTACGTGGCGCTGCCGACCTCGGGCTCCGACGGGCCCCTGGCGGAGGCCGCCGGGAGCCGCAGCCAGCTCGACGGCGGCGCGGAGCTGACCTCGGGCAGCGCCCCGGACGACCGCACCGTGCTGGCCCTCTCCGCCGGCGCCGCGGGCGCGGGCGTCGTGCTCGTCGGAGTCGGCCTGGCCTGGTGGCGGACGCGCCGGCGCGGCAGGTGGTCATGAAGCGGGCCACTCGGTCCGTGTGGCGCCTCGGGGCCGGGATCGTGGGACTGGCGTGCGTGCTGACCGCCGTGGGAGCGGTGCTGGGCGGCCCGGACGAGGTGCCCGCGGCCCCGGCCGCCGCGGGGGCGGTGGCCCCCGGAACGGCTCCCGGACAGAGAGCGCGCACCCTCCAGGCACATCTGAAGGCGCAGCCCAAGGACGCGGTCGCCTGGGCGTCGCTCGGTGCGGCGTACGTCGAGGAGGCCAGGGTGAGCGGCGATCCCTCGCGGTACCCCCGGGCCGGGGAGGCGTTCGCCCGCTCCCTGCGGCTCCGGCCCGAAGGCAACGCCGAAGCGCTCGCCGGCCGGGCGGCCCTCGCAGCGGCCCGGCACGACTTCCCGGCGGCGCTCCGGGACGCCGACCGGGCACTCGCGGTCAACCCGTACAGCGAGCGCGGTCTCGCCGTACGGATCGACGCGCTCGTGGAACTCGGCCGCTATCCGGCGGCGTTGGAGGCGGCTCGCCGGGCTGACGCCCGCCGGCCGGGCATCCCGGTGTTCACCCGCCTCGCCTACGTACGGGAGCTGCGCGGGGAGACCGAGGAGGCACAGCGCGTGCTGGAACTCGCCCGGGACTCGGCGAGCACCCGGAGCGACATCGCCTACACGGCGACGGCGCTCGGCCGGCTCGCCTGGTCCCAGGGCGACTACGACGAGGCCCTGCGGCAGTGCGGCGGGGCCCTGAAGGCCGAACCGGACAATCCGGAGGCACGCGAGTGCCGAGCGAGGGCACTGGCCGGCAAGGGCGAACTCGCCCCGGCCATCGCGGAGTTCGAGGCCGTCGTCGCCCGGTCCCCACTGCCGGGGCGATTGGTTGCGCTCGGGGAGCTGTACGAGGCGAGCGGCCGGCCGGAGCTCGCCCGCCGCCAGTACGAGGTGCTCGGCGCCTGGACGGGGCTCGCCCGGTCGGGCGGCGTGAACCCGGATCTGGACACGGCCCTCGCCGCCGCCGACCACGGCGACCGCGCCGAGGCCCTGCGCTCGGCCCGCGCCGAATGGCAACGCCGCCGCACCGTCCACACCGAGGACGCCCTCGCCTGGGCGCTGCATCGCGCGGGGCGCTCCGAGGAGGCCCTCGCCCATGCGCGGGCGGCGACCGCGACGGGCTTCCGGGACGCGGCCTTCCTCTATCACCGCGGCATGATCGAACGTGCCGTGGGCGAGCGGGCCGCCGCGCGTGCCTCACTGACCCGTGCCCTGGCGCTCAATCCCGCCTTCTCCCCCATCGGCGCGCGCGAGGCGCGCCGCGCGCTCGACGGTCCGGAGGCATCATGACCGACCCGTTGTCGAACACCCTCGCGGCGCTGCTCGCGGTCCTGGCACTGACCGCCGGGGCGAGGGGATGCCTGGCCCGCGTCCGCAAGCCCGGCGCGGTGCCGGTCACGGCGGAGCACCCCGACCCCGCGCGGCGGACGACGGCCGTCCCCGGCCCACGCCCCGCGACGACGGCGATCGGCCGTACGTCCGGGACGGGCCGGGGAGGCCCGGGCCGCCGCCCGCACCGCGACCGCGCGGCGCGCCCGACCGGGCCCGTACGCGCGATACGGGAAGGCGTTGTGCGCGAACGCGCGTCAGGGTCGCGGCCGGGGGCCTCCGGCACCGGGGCGCGTCTCGCGAGTGGCGTCGCCCGTCCGCAGGCCGGGGGCGTCCGGTGCGTGCCATCGCGGGGCGGCGGGAGGAGAACGCAGCCGCCGGCGCCGGCGACCGACGACGCCGCGAGGGGTCGCCTCCCGCGCCCGAAGGGCAAGGGAGGAGTGCGTGCCGGACGTTCCCGGCGACACGGGACCCGGGCAACCCGCCCCGGGGTCGAGCGAGCAGTACATGAACGGGCGGCACGCGGAGGACCGGAGGGCGTACGCGGGCGCGGCCGGGGGCACGCGGTCCGGGCATCGCTTCTGGTGGCGGCCGGGACTGCCGCCCTGCTCGTCGGGACGGGCGCGCCCGCCGCGGCCCACCCGCTGGGGAACTTCTCCGTGAACCGCTACGACGGACTCGTCGTCGCCGAACGGGAGTTGCGCGTCGACCACGTCGAGGACCTGGCGGAGATCCCGACCGCGCGGATACGGCCGCGGGAGATGGCGCCCGGCGCCCTGGCGGCCTGGGCGGAGGACCGCTGCGCCGTCGCGGCGCGCGAGGCCCGGCTGCTCGTGGACGGCCGGGCCGTGCCGCTCGGAACCGGACCCGCGCGCGCCTCCGTCCGGCCCGGCCAGGCCGGGCTGCCCACCCTCCGCGTCGAGTGCGCGATGCGCGCGCCGCTGCCCGGCGGCAGGACGGATGTGGCGTTCACGGCCGCCCCCGGTGAGGGTGCCGGCTGGCGGGAGATCACGGCACGCGGCGACGGCACGACACTGGCGTCGTCCGACGTACCCGGCGAGTCCGTCTCGCGCCGGCTGTCCGGCTATCCGCAGCGGCTGCTCGAGTCCCCGCCGTCCCGCACCTCGGCGCGGCTCACGGCCGCGCCCGGCGGACCCGCGCTCGGCGAGGGAACAGCGGCGGCGCCTCCGTCCGTGCTGCCGCGGGGGATCGACCGCTGGACCCAGGCCCTGACGGGGCTGGTCGAACGGCGTGACCTCACCGTGCCGTTCGGGGCGCTCGCCCTGGCCGTCGCCCTGGGACTCGGGGCCCTGCACGCCCTCGCCCCCGGCCACGGGAAGACCCTGATGGCCGCGGCGGCAGCGACGGGCGGCCGGAACTCGCTGCGGGAGGTACTGGCGCTCGGCGCCTCGGTGACCGTCACCCACACACTGGGCGTCCTCGCCCTGGGCGCGCTGATCGTCGCGGGGTCGGCCGTCACCCCGGCGGTCGTCGGCTGGCTGGGCACTGCGAGCGGGATCCTGGTCGCGGTGGCGGGTGGGCTGCTGGCGCGGCGGGCGTGGCAGGACCGGGCGCACGGGCGCGGACACACCCACGTCGAATGGCTCGGCGGCGGGCGCTTCCGTACCCACACGCACACGCACTCCCCCGACGACGGCCACGCACAGGACCACGGCCACGCACAGGACCACGGCCACGCTCAGGACCACGGTCACGAGCGGGCCCACGACGGCGCCCGGGAGCACGCACGCGAACCCGGGCACGAGCACCACCAGCACGAGTCGGGACGCGAACCAGATCACGAGCACCTCCCCGGCATCGGCGACGGGCACCGTCCCGGCCGCGGCTCCGGGCGGCGGCAGCCACTGCGCCGCAGCATCCTGCTCGGACTCGCCGGCGGCCTCGTCCCCAGTCCCTCCGCCGTGGTCGTACTCGTCGGTGCCGCGGCACTGGGCCACGCCTGGTTCGGGTTGCTCCTCGTCGTCGCGTACGGGGCGGGGCTCGCCCTCACCCTCACCGCGGCCGGCTTCGCCGTCGTGCGGCTCGGGGGCCGGATCGCGGCGCGGCTGGCACGGCGGCGGGCCACCGGACGGCTGGCCGGCCTCGTCCAGCGGTCGGCGCCCATCGCCACGGCGCTCACCGTGGTCGTCCTGGGCTGCGGACTGGCGCTCAGGGGGGCCGCAGGAGCGATGAGTTGAGCTAGCTTGGAACGGTTTCCACCGTGATGGTCGCTCTGCTGCGGATGGAGGGCTCGTCATGAGCGAAGTACCGGGCGGCGGACAGGACGGCGAGACTCGGGTGGCGGGGCGCTACCGCCTGCTGGACCGGCTCGGCGAGGGCGGCATGGGCGTCGTCTGGCGTGCCCGCGACGAGCTGCTCGGGCGGGAGGTCGCGGTCAAGGAGGTCCGCGCCCCCGCCGGGCTCGGAACGGCCGAGGTACGGCGGCTCTACACCCGGCTGGAGCGCGAGGGCTGGGCCGCGGCCCGGGTCTCGCACCGCAACGTCGTCACGGTGTACGACGTGGCGACACAGGACGGACGGCCGTGGATCGTGATGGAGCTCGTCCGCGGGCTCTCGCTCTCCGACGCGCTCGCCGCGGAGGGGCCGATGGTCCCGGAGCGTGCCGCCCGCGTCGGCGCGGAGGTGCTCGCGGCCCTGCGCGCGGCCCACGGGGCGGGTGTACTGCACCGGGACGTGAAGCCGGGCAACGTTCTGCTCGCCAACGACGGCCGCGTCGTGCTCACGGACTTCGGGATCGCCTCCGTCGAGGGCACGTCCGGACTGACGATGACGGGCGAACTGGTCGGCTCGCCCGAGTTCCTCGCCCCGGAGCGGGCACTCGGCCGCACCCCGGGGCCGGCATCGGACCTGTGGTCGCTGGGGGTCCTGCTGTACGCGGCGGTAGAGGGGCGGTCGCCGTTCCGCCGGGACACAGCGCTCGGCACGCTCCGCGCGGTCGTCGAGGAAGAACCGCCCGAACGGCGCCGGGCCGGTGCACTGGGGCCGGTGATCGCGGGTCTGCTGCGGAAGGAGCCCGAGGAGCGGATGTCCGCACCGGAGGCGGAACGGCTGCTCCGGGTCGTCGGCGCGGGAGGCACGCCCCGTACCGGTTCCCCTGCGGGCCCCGGTCCGCACGCGCCGCCGGTCGCCTCCACCGCTCCCCGCACCGCCGTCGCGCGCCCCGGTACCGCCGGACCGCCCACGGGTACGCCGGTGGGGCGGCCGCGGCGCGCGGCCGTCGTGCTGGCCGCGGGGATCGCCGCGCTGCTGCTGTCGCTGGGCGGTCTCACCTACGCCCTGCTGAACGACGGGAGCGCGAGCGGGAACGGAAGCGGGAGCGACGGGAGCGCGGGGCCGAACGGCGCAGGGTCGGACGGCGGTCCGGTGAACGGCGCCGCGGCGGGCGGGAGCGGTTCCACCTCCGGTCCCGCGGCGCCCTCCCGCTCGGGCCCTTCGGCTCCGGACGACGAAGGGGCCACGGCGACCGGCGGCGGCACCTCGCCAACGGAACGGCCGGCGCGGAGCGTACACGTCCGGGTCCACGCGATTCGCGCGGAGTACCGCGGGGCGTGTCCTCCGGCCGAGGCCGGCGCCCCGGCGTTCCGGGCGGCGGTCACCGTGGACAGCACTCCGGTCTCCGTGGCGTACCGCTGGGTGACCGGGAGCGGCCGGAGTTCCGACGGGGGCTGGAAAACGCTCGACTTCCCCTCGGGCGAGGGGAAGTCGCGGGAGATCGATCATGTGGAGTCGACGTACGCCGAGGGAGCGGTGCACCACGACCGGATCCGGATGGAGATCAGGAGTCCGGCCGCGGCACGGTCGGAGTGGGTGGCGTTCTCGGTGACGTGCGAGGAGGCGTCCCCGTCGGGGACGCCGTCCTCGCCGGGTCGGCCCTCGTGGGCGGAGGGGGCCGGTCAGGCCGCCGAACGGAACGGCGGCAGATAGCCCCCGGACTGCCCGGAGGCGGTCGGGTGGTACGACTCGCCGATGTTCAGCCAGTTGACGCTGTGCAGCCATGAGGCGCCCGAGCAGATCTCGTGCCCGGTGAAGGACGGCACGACGTCCGCGAAGGTGAAACCGTGGTCGGCGACGCGCTTGGCGATCGCCGCGTTGAGGTGGTCGGCTCCGCCGTTGATCGCGGCGCGCTCCTTCTCGGTGAGTCCGGCGATGCAGCTGCCGTTGAGTTTGTAGAAGCGGGGATAGCCGAGGACGACGACCCGGGCGGACGGCGACTTGGACCGGATGGTCGAGTACACCGAGTCGAGCCGGGCCGGGAGGGTCGTGTCCACGAAGCGCTTGGCCTCCTGGACCCGGGCGAGGCAGGTGCTCTCGGACTGCAGGACACACGTCGTCATCACGTCGGCGAAGCCCGCGTCGTTGCCGCCGATCGTGATGGACACGAGGTCGGTCCCGGAGTTGAGGGGGGCGAGCTGGCCGGCCAGGACATCACCCGTACGAGCGCCCGAGCAGGCCGTGAAGGCGAACGACGAGGGTGAGTTGGCGGCTGCCCAGAGGGCGGGGTAGGCCCGGTTGGTGCGCTTGCACGAGCCGCTGTCGTTCAGATAGGCGCCGGCGCCGAGACCCGACGAGTACGAGTCGCCGAGGGCCACGTAGTCGACCGCGGCCGCGGATTGCACGGCCTGGGCCTGGCCCGCGCCGGTGAGGGCGAGGGCGGCGCCGATGAGGAGCGAGGATGAGATTACCGCGATTCGGGACAGTTTCATGGAACCTCCCATTAGCAGGATCTCTGCTCAACTGTCGTAGCATGTCCCTTAGTTCACCGGAAGTGTTCATGCCAAAAACAATGCGGCCGGGCAACAGGGGTGTTACGCAGTGGCTCTTGACGGCCCGTCCGGAACGACGGGCAGGACCGGCCCCAGCATTCCGGCAATCCGCAGCATCTCCGGGCAAACACGCCGGGGCGAATGATCTCCGGGCATCAACTCGCCCCGTCCGGCACACGGCGCCGCACTCCCGCCCCGGAGCCGCGGCGACGGCGCTCGCGGCACTCGGACCGGCCCCGTACGCGCCCTTCACGCCCTCCCACCGCACCGCCGGACCGGACTTGGCACCCCTCCGTCCCAAAGGCGCCCATCCCAGCCGTCACTGCGATTGCCTTCCACCCCTCAGGCACCGCATTGCATAACAGGTTCGTGCAATTCCGCACGCGCCGGCAGAACAAGGAGAAACGTGCGCCCTACGGCCAGGTCTTGTCATACGGTCCCAATCATCAATACCGTCGTACATCCGCCCGCAACGGACCATCAAAGGCGACTCCTGGGGAGGGGTCCGACGTCGCGACGGTCCGCGGCGGGGCGCGGTAGGGGGGTGCCGTGCTCGGTCGTACTCGTGCCGAGTCACGTACCGCGCGGTCAGCTGTTCCGGCTCGCCCAGCAGGTGCGGAGTTCCATGCCGTCCTGGCCGGGGTGAGCACAACCCCCCTTTCGAACCGGACACTCATCCGGACCGCCCGGGGGCGGGCGGTCCACCGGACGAGAGGGAAACCGACTCATGAGCTCGTTCCTGCGCCCGGCGGTCCCGGGTCCTCACGATCCGATGGCCACGGCCGGCGCACCCGCACCGGTCATGGCGACGGCCACCGCCACGGCCACGCTCGGCCGAATACCGGCCCAGTACCGTCCGATCTCCTCCCACCTCGCCATCGCGCCGCCGGTCAGCGTCGTGATCCCGGCGATGAACGAGGCCAAGAACCTCCCGCACGTCTTCGGGACCCTGCCCGAGTGGATCCATGAAGTCGTGCTCGTCGACGGCAACTCCACGGACGGCACGGTGGACGTGGCCCGTTCGCTGTGGCCCGGCGTCAAGGTCGTCGAGCAGGCCGGCAAGGGCAAGGGGGACGCCCTCATCAGCGGCTTCGCGGCCTGCACCGGCGACATCATCGTCATGGTCGACGCGGACGGCTCCGCCGACGGTCAGGAGATCGTCAGCTATGTCTCCGCCCTGGTCGGCGGCGCCGACTTCGCCAAGGGCTCCCGCTTCGCCAACGGCGGCGGCACCGACGACATGACACCGGTCCGCAAGCTCGGCAACCGCGTCCTGTGCGGCATCGTGAACGCCAAGTTCGGCGCCCGCTACACGGACCTCTGCTACGGCTACAACGCGTTCTGGCGCCACTGCCTGGACCGCATCGCCCTGGACTGCACCGGCTTCGAGATCGAGACCCTGATGAACATCCGGGTCGTCAAGGCCGGGCTGCGGGTGCAGGAGGTCCCGAGCCACGAGCACCTCCGCATCCACGGCATGAGCAACCTCAGAGCCGTCCGCGACGGGCTGCGGGTGCTCAGAGTGATCCTCAGGGAGAAGGGCGTCCGCCGGGTCTCCCGCCGCGGTCCCGCAGCGGGCCTCAACGTCCCTCGAGGAGAGGTCTCTTGAACCACCGGACGTTCTCCGTGGTGGTCTGCGTCTACACCGAGGAACGCTGGACGGACATCCTCACGGCCGTGGAGTCGGTGCGCAGGCAGTCGCTGCCGGCGCTGGAGACGCTGGTCGTGGTCGACCACAACCCCCGGCTGCTGGCCCGTCTCACCGAGGAGTTCGCCGCCGGCCGAGGGAGCACGTCACCGGGAGAGGAGGTGCGGGTGCTCGCCAACGCGGGCCCCCGCGGCCTCTCCGCCGGACGCAACACCGGCATCGCCGTGTCCCGCGGCGAGTTCGTGGCCTTCCTCGACGACGACGCCGTGGCCGAGCGCGACTGGCTGCGGCGCTTCGCCGAGGGGTACGACGACCCCCGGGTCATGGCCGTCGGCGGCAGGACCCTGCCGGTATGGGCCTCGGGCCGCAGACCGGTGTGGTTCCCCGAGGAGTTCGACTGGGTCGTCGGGTGCACGTACCGGGGGCTACCTCCCGGCCGCGTCCGGGTCCGGAACGTCCTCGGCGGCAACGCCTCCTTCCGGCGCACCGCCTTCGACGCCGCCGGCGGATTCGCCAGCGGCATCGGACGGGACGGCGACAGACGGCCCCTGGGCTGTGAGGAGACCGAGCTCTGCATCCGGCTCGGCCGGGCCCTCCCGGACGCGGTGCTGCTGATCGACGACCGCGCCGTCATCCACCACAGGGTCCCCGCGCAGCGGGAGCGCTTCCGCTACTTCCGCACCCGCGCCTACGCCGAAGGGCTGTCCAAGGCCCTCGTCTCGCACAGTGTCGGCAGCGGCAAGGGCCTCGAGACCGAGCGCCGGTACACCACGCGTGTGCTCCCGGCAGGCGTCGTGCGCGGACTGCGCGACGCCCTGCTGGGCCGGCCGGGCGGTGCGGGACGCGCCGGGGCCATCGTCGCCGGTGTCGCCGCGGCCGCGGCCGGGTACGCGGTGGCGCGGGCACGCGCCCGTCACGGGGTGGCGTTCTCGTACGGCCCGATCACCGCCCACGCCCCGCTGGAAGGGGGCACGCCATGAACGAGGCCGTGCCGATCCTCATGTACCACGCGATAGCCCACCGGCCCGCTCCCGCGGTCCACGGCCTCTCCGTGGCACCGGATGCCTTCGCCGAGCAGATGGAACTGCTCGGCGAGCGCGGGTTCACCCCGGTCACGACCGCCGGGCTCGGCCGGGCCTGGCGGCACGGTGAACCCCTGCCGCCCCGGCCGGTGCTGATCACCTTCGACGACGGCTACGAGGGCGTGCACCGGCACGCCCTCCCCGTGCTCGACGGGCTGGGCTTCGCTTCGACCCTGTTCGTGTCGACCGGGTGGCTGCGGGGTGCGCACGAGGAGGGCGGCGCGCCCGACACCATGCTGGACTGGGGACAGGTGAGGGAACTGGCCGCGGCGGGCACGGAGATCGGCGGACATTCGCACACCCATCCGCAACTGGACCAGTTGGACGACCGACGGCTCCGGTTCGAGTCGCTGCGGTGCAGGGAGGTCATCGCCGCGGAAGTCGGTGAGGCGCCGGTCTCGTTCGCCTACCCGTACGGCTACTCCAGCCGCCGGGTACGGCAGGCGGTCCGCGCGGCCGGCTTCGCGCAGTCCCTGGCCGTGGGGAACGCCCTGGCCCGCCGTCGCCAGGGGCCCTACGCCCTGGAGCGGGTGACCGTCCGCCGCTCCACGGATGCGGCGGAGTTCGAGCGGCTCGTCGAGGGCCGGGGACTCGCCCTCGGCTTCGCCGGGGACCGGGCCCTCACCAAGGGGTACGCCGTCGTGCGCCGGACGAGGAGGGCGTTGCGGTTGCTGCGTACCTGAGTGCCCCGCAGGGGTGCACCCGAGTGCGGGCGGGGAGAGCGGCGGCACGCCCCAAAAGGCCGTGCACCGACGGCCGACGTGCCGGATCATGGCGCCATGACCGCCACCCCTGAGCACGCTCTGCCGATCCGGCTCAACGTCGACGACAGCGATTCGCCGTCGGATGTCGTCGACGCGCTGTTCCTCGGCCGCTTCGCGACGGGCGAGCAGCCGTATTCGCACAGTTCGACGATCGACCGGGTCAAGCCCGGCGCCACGCTGCTGCCGCCGGGCGCCCGGGTGCTGCGTGTCGCACGTGACGACGACCGGAGCGCGACGCTCGCCGAGGGCGACGGGTGGACCCTGCTGATCTCTCGGTGGAACCGCGGGGCGGACATCACGGTCACCGCGGTCACCGCGGACCTCGCCGAGAGGGTGCACAAGCAGGCGACGGACGGCGTCCAGGACGAGCCCGAACCGCAGCCCGAGAACGTCACCATGGGCTTCTGGTACGTCTCCCCGCGCCGCGGCCCGCACCGCACGACCCGCCAGATCAGCGCCGGCACCTGGGACGAGGTCCGTCCCAACTACACGACGCCGGTGGCGCAGGCGATGGACCGGCTGATGAAGGTGACGCCGGACGACATCGCGGGCCGGCTGCTCCTGCTGCACGGTCCGCCGGGCACGGGGAAGACCTCCGCGCTGCGGACGCTGGCCCGCTCGTGGCGCGACTGGTGCCAGGTGGACTGCGTCCTCGATCCGGAGCGGCTGTTCAACGACGTCGGCTATCTGATGGACATCGCGATCGGCGAGGACGAGGGCACGGCCAAGGGGCGCTGGAGGCTGCTGCTCCTGGAGGACTGCGACGAACTGATCCGGGGCGAGGCGCGGCACGCCGCGGGCCAGGCGCTGTCCCGGCTGCTGAACCTGACGGACGGACTGCTCGGCCAGGGCCGGAACGTCCTCGTGGGCGTCACCACCAACGAGGACCTCGAGCGGCTGCACCCCGCGGTCGTCCGGCCGGGCCGCTGCCTTGCGCGGATCGAGGTCGGCCCGCTCACCCGCGGGGAGGCCGTGTCCTGGCTGGGCACCGAGGAGGGTGTCGGCCGCGAGGGCGCGACGCTGGCGGAGTTGTACGCCCTGCGTCGCGGGACGGTGCCGGCGTCCGTGCCGTCCCAGCACGGCGGGGCGGACGCGGGACTGTACCTCTAGGGCTTTCGAAAGCAGCGTCGTCCGTCCCCGCCCGGACGGGACTTTCGCAACACGCCCCAGGGCACCGGGCGGGCGGCCGGGCCGCTGCTCTCTTGGGCGTGGCCGCGGCGCGGTCCCTCCGGGCGCACGGCCTCACTTCCCGTAGGTGGCGCGCAGTGCGTCCTGCACCGCGGAGAGCGCGTCGGCACGGGACAGGCCCAGTCGCTGGACCAGTTCGGCGTAGCCCTGGGCGGCCGTCGCCGCCTGGCGCTCCGCCGCCTCCCCCGCCGCCGCGACGAACGTGCCGTTCCGGCCCCTGGTTTCGATCACGCCGTCGCCCTCGAGGGCGCGGTACGCCTTGGCGACGGTGTTGGCAGCGAGGCCGAGTTCCTCCGCGAGACCCCGCACGGTGGGGAGTTTGTAGCCGACGGGCAGGGCGCCCGAGCGCGCCTGGGCCGAGATCTGGGAGCGGAGCTGCTCGTAGGGTGCGGGGCCGGCGTCCGTGTCGATGACGATTTTCAAGGTCACCACGTGATTGTCCCCCACTTCCCGGCCTCGGGCACGCCGCTCTGGCCCCTCGGGAAATTGAGAGGCGTGCACGGGGGCGCACGCGTAGCGTGCCGCATCATGACTGTGATCGTCCGCGCCTTCCGCGCGCCCGGGGACGCCGAAGCGGTCGCCCGGGTCCGGCGCACCGCCCTGCCGTTCATGCTGGTCACCCCCGAGTCCCTGGTGTTCGAGGCGGAGCACGCGCATCCGCTCGCCCGGTACCGGCCGCTGGTCGCCGAGGAGGACGGCGAGATCATCGGCACGGCGCAGGTGGGGCTCGCGCACGACAGTCCCGAGCCGGGGGTCGGCTACGCCAACGTCCATGTGCGTCCCGGGCGCCGTGGCCGCGGCGCGGGTTCGGCCCTCGTGCGCGCGGCCGAGGAGTATCTGGCCGGCGCCGGTGCCGTCAGGGTCCACACCTGGGTGCTGGACGAACCCGGGCACCGCGGCTTCGCCGAGCGGCGCGGCTACCGGGCCGGGCGCACGGCGCACTTCCTCCGTCTCGATCTGGCGGCCGCGGCGCTGCCGCCACTGCGGACCCCGCCGGACGGGGTGCGGATCGTCCCCGCGTCCGAGTTCGCCGGCGACCCGCGGCCGCTCTTCGAGCTGGATGCCGAGACGACGGCGGACGAACCGGGCGACGTGTCGGCGGAGTTCACGGACTACGGGCACTGGCTCGGCGAGACCTGGGGGCATCCGCTGTTCAGCCCGGAGCTCACGTCGGTCGCCGTCGTGGACGGGCGCCCGGCGGCGTTCAGCGCGGCCCGTACGGACGGCTCGGCCCGCTACGGGACCGCCATGACCGGCACCGCCCGGGCCCACCGCGGCCGCGGGCTGGCCAAGCTGGCGAAGAACGACTCGCTGCACCGGGCGCGGGACGCCGGGTTCACCGAGGCGTTCACCGGCAACGACGCGGGCAACGCCCCGATGCTCGCCGTCAACGAGTGGTTCGGATACGAGATCTGCGCTACGGAGGTGCGCCATGTCCGCACGCTGGGGTGAGTCCTGGGTCGATGTCACCCTGGTCAAGGCCGGGCGGACGAAGATCCGCTATCCGGCGGAGGTGGTCGCGGACGACGGTACCCGGGTCACCGTCCGCGCGCCGTGGGCTGGTGAGGGCGTGAAGGACTTCGGGTTCGTCCGCTTCGAACCGGGTGACGTCTTCACCGAGCACTACTGGCGCGACCGCTGGTACGCGGTCAAGGAGGTCCGGGCGGGCGACGGGACGCTGAAGGGCTGGTACACCGACATCACCCGACCCGCCCTGGTGTCCCGGGACGAGCTGGTGGTGGAGGACCTGGACCTGGATCTGTGGGTGTCGGCCGACGGCACGCTGGTCCTGCGGCTGGACGAGGACGAGTTCGCCGCGAGCGGACTCTCCGAGCGGGACCCCCGGGCGGCCGAGGAGGCGGTCCGAGCCCTGGACACCCTGGAACTCCTCGCCCAGCAGGGCCGGTTCACCCGGCTGCTGGACTGACGCGCGTCATCGGCAGCGGCACCGCACGGTCCGGCAGGCCGGGGTCGTGGCCGATCGGGTCGCCGTCCTCGTGCCAGTGGAGGACGAAACGCTCGCCCCTCCGGTACGCCTCGAACCCGGCCCTGCAGTACGCGACCATGTCGTCCGGGAGCGCGGCGAGGGGGTGCCAGGCCAGCTCCGAGCACTTGTGGGGCTCCCGGTTGTACGGCTCGCCGCCACCGGTGCCGTCGGCCTCGAAGAACCAGCCCGTGCGCGGCGGATCTCCCGGCCCCCGGTGCTGCATCACCAGCGCGACGCGCAGATCCTCCGGCGCGAACTCGACGCCGATCTCCTCGCGCGCCTCACGCACCATGGCCGCGCGCACGTCCTCGCCGTCCTCGACATGGCCCGAGGGGCCGTTCCACAGCCCGTCCCCGTAACCCGTCCCCGCCCGGCGGGCGAGCAGGACCTCGTCGCCGCGGCGCAGGACGAGATGGACGTCGACGACTTCGCGGTGCCGGGCCGGGACCGCACGGGCGTCCTCGCCCTGCCGGGCGGGCGTGGCCCTCGGGCCCTCGCCGTCGGGGCCCCGGGCAACAAGGGCTTCCCGGTCGGGCCCGGCCGGGACGGTCCGGGCCACCAGGGCGTACCGCTCGTCGTGCACGGCCCTGCCCCACAGGCCGGGCACGTCCGACAGCCGTTCGTGGTCGATCCTCCGGGAGAGCGGACCGAGGGCGGCGATCAGGCGGGCCGCAGGCAGTCCGCCGCCCTGCCACACCCCTTCGACCAGCACCAGCCGCCCGCCCGGGCGCAGCAGGGACGTCCAGTGGGTGAGGGCCGCCTCCGGGTCGTCCATCGCCCACAGCACATGGCGGACGAGCACGGTGTCGTACCGCCGGTCCCCCACCGGGGGCCGCTCCGCGCGGCCCGTCAGCACCTCGGCCCCCGTGCCCGCGAGTTTGCGGCGCGCTGCCTCCGCCATCCGCGGCGAGAGGTCGACGGCGGTCACCCGGTGGCCCTGTCCGGCGGCGAGCAGGGCGAGGCTGCCCGTGCCGCAGCCGAGGTCGAGCACGTCGGAGGGCGCCGGCGGCAGCCAGTGCCGCATGCGCTCCGCCCAGGCGTGGCGGACCGCGGGGTCGCGCAGCCCGTGGTCGGGCTCGTCGTCGAAGGTGTCCGCGGCGGCGTCCCAGTCGATCGTCGTCATGCGCCCGATCGTCGCAGCCGCCACTGACAACGGGTCGCCGTGCGGCGGGGCCTGCGGTGGTGGGAGCGGTACGGGCCGCCCGCCGTCCGGCGCTCGACGAACTCGTGGCCGTACCGCTCGTGCCTCCCCCCGCGCCCCGGGGCCGGGGGCGCGGGGGCCTCCGTCACACCGTCACGTCGCGGCGGCGCCCGACGAGCTTCTTCAGCAGGGGCCAGGCCAGCAGCACCGCGATCACGGTGTACACCGTCACCGAGAACGGGGTGCCGACCAGGCCGGTGACGCTGCCGTCGCTGATCTGGAGCGCGCGCCGCAGCTGCTGTTCGGCGGCAGGGCCGAGGATGACACCGATGACCGCTGGCAGCACGGGCAGCCCGTACCGCCGCATCCCGAAACCGATCAGGCCGATCAGCAGCAGGATCAGCAGGTCCAGCGGCTCCCCGCCGACCGCGTAGGCGCCCACGGCGGCGAAGAAGAGGATGCCGGCGTACAGGTACGGCCGCGGGATGCGCAGCAGCTTCGCCCACAGGGGTGCGAGCGGCAGGTTCAGCGCGAGCAGCAGGACCATTCCGACGAACAGCGACGCGATCAGGCCCCAGACCAGTTCGGGTTCGCGTTCGAAGAGCAGCGGTCCGGGCTGGATGCCGTACTGCTGGAAGGCGGCGAGCATCACGGCCGCGACGGCCGTCGTCGGCAGCCCGAGTGTCAGCATCGACACGAGCGTGCCGGCCGCCGACGCGGACGCCGCGGACTCCGGTCCCGCCACGCCTTCGATGGCCCCCTTGCCGAACTCCTCCTTGTGCCGGGAGAGGCGCTTCTCGGTGACGTACGACAGGAACGTGGGGATCTCCGCGCCGCCCGCGGGGACGGCGCCGAACGGGAAGCCGATCACCGGGCCGCGCAGCCAGGACTTCCAGGTCCTGCGGACGTCGGCCCCGGCGAGCCAGGGCCGGCCGACCGGTATCGCCTCACCGGTGGTGCGCCGCAGATGGGCGGCCACCCAGAGCGCCTCGCCGATCGCGAAGAGCCCGACGGCGACGATGACGACGTCGATGCCGTCGGCGAGCTGGAGCGAGCCGAAGGTCAGCCGCTGCTGTCCGGTGAGCTGGTCCAGGCCGACGAGGCCCAGGGTGAGCCCGACGAGCAGCGAGGCCAGGCCCCGGATGCGGGAGGAGCCGAGGACGGAGGTGACGGCGATGAAGGCCAGCACCATGATGGCGAAGTAGTCGGGGGCCCCGATGTCGACGGCGAGCGCGGCGACGGTCGGGGCGAGCGCGACGAGGAGGATCGTGCCGATCATGCCGCCGGTGAAGTGGCCGACGGCGGCGGCGGCGAGCGCCTGCGCGCCCCGGCCCGCCTTGGCCATCGGGTTGCCGTCGATCGCGGCGACCACGGCGGCGCTCTCGCCCGGGGTGTTGAGCAGGATGGACGTGGTCGATCCGCCGAACATGGCGCCGTAGTAGATGCCCGCGAACATGATGAAGGCGCCGGTCGGTTCGAGTCCATAGGTGACGGGCAGCAGCAGCGCGACCGCCATGGCCGGGCCGATGCCGGGCAGCACGCCGATGGCCGTGCCGAGCAGCACGCCCAGTGCCGCCCAGAGGAGGTTGACCGGGGTCAGTGCCGTCCCGAAGCCGTCGACGAGGGAGTTGAACGAGTCCATCGGCTAGAGCACCCCCATCAGCGGGCCACCGGGCAGCGGCACCCCGAGCAGGTTGTTGAAGACAAGGAAGGTGACGAGTGAGAGGGCGGCCGCGATCAGCGGGTCGCGCCGCGGGTGCCTGCTGCCCAGCGCGTACGCCGAGCCCCAGAAGAGCAGCGCCCCGGAGAGGGGAAGGCCGAGCGGTTCGATGAGGACGGCATTGCCGAGGAAGACGCCGGCGAGCAGCAGCACCGTGCGCCGGTCGGCGGGTTCGGCGAGGTCGACGTCCTCTCCGGTCTCCGCCTCGCCGCGGCCGCCGCGCAGCACGTCCACGGCGATGAGGGCGGCTACCACCAGCAACCCGGTGCCGACGACGAGTGGCACGGTCCTGGGGCCCACGGGTCCGCGCTGGGCGAGGTCGAGGGGCATGGTCAGCGCGTCGGTCAGGACGAGGACGCCGATGACGACGAGCAGCAGGCTCACGCCGAGTTCGGAGTGGTCCCGCAGCCAGGAGCGGCCCGCCGGGGCGGCCGGTGCCTCCGGTGCGGTCGGGGTGGTCCGTGTGCTCACAGCCCCAGCTCCTTCAGTACGGAGTCGACTCGGCGGTCCTGCGCCCGCAGGAAGTCGCCGAACCTCTCGCCGGGCAGGAAGGCGTCGTCCCAGCCGTTCCTCCGCATCGACTCCTGCCACTGCTTCGAGCCGTGCAGCTCGGTGACGAGGCCGATGAGCTTGTCGCGTTCGGCGTCGGAGAGCCCGGGCGGGGCGACGATGCCGCGCCAGTTGGTGAAGTCGGTGGCGAGTCCGGACTCGCGCAGGGTGGGTGCGTCGAGACCGGGTACGCGCTCCGGGCCGGTCACGGCCAGCAGCCGCAGCTCCCCGGACCTGATCTGGTCGAGGTACTCGCCGACGCCCGAGACACCGAAGGCGATCTTGTTCCCGAGGATGGAGGCGAGCAGCTCGCCGCCGCCGTCGAAGGGAACGTAGTTGACGGAGCGGGGCGCGATGCCGGCGGCCCGGGCCATCAGCATGGGGGCGAGGTGGTCGGGGCCGCCGGGTGACGAGCCACCGCCCACGGGCACTTTGGCGGGGTCCTTCCTCCAGGCCGCGACGAGCTGCTGGATGGTCTTGTAGGGGGAGTCCTTCGCGACCACCACGATGTCCTGCTCCTCGGTGAGCCGGGCGATCGGGGTGGTGTCGGCGAGGGTCCTCGGCGACTTGTTGGTGTGCACGGCACCGACGACGCCGAGCCCCATCGACATGGCGAGCCTGCCGTTGCCGTGCTCTCCGACGAGGCGGGTCAGTCCGACGGTGCCGCCCGCACCCGGCAGGTTGAACACCTCGATGCCGTGGGTGAGGCCGGCCTCCTCGGCGTTCTTCGCCGCCGTCCGGGCCGTGATGTCGTAGCCGCCGCCCGGCGAGTTGGGGACCATGAAGCGCAGGCCGGGGATCCGGGTACCGGTGTCGGCGCCGCTGCCGGGGGTGAGCAGCGGTGGCCCCACGAGCACCAGCAGCGCCGCCCCGAGGAGGGCGAGGGGAGTGCGCGATCGCACGTGAGCCGCCTTTCGATCTGAGCAGGGGACGTGTGAAGTGGCCCACATGTTGCCGGTGCGTTAAGAAGCTGTCTCTCTTCCGGAACCAACGGACGTTGTGGTCCTTGTGGTCGCGGCCTAGCGTGTCGGCGTGACGCAGCGCTGTTCCGGACCGCACGGTCTCCCGATACCGCTCCGCCGCGGGCCGCGCCCGGGACGGAGCAGCGGCCGGAGCGGGCCGCCGGGCACGCGGCCGAGGGCCTCGGCGTCGGGTGCGGGCCCGTCCGCCGCGCGGCGGCGCGGCGCGTGCCGGTGCGGCGCCCGCGCCTCCGGGGGCAGGGACCTGTGCGGTGCCCGCGCCGCCGGCGCGTGGCCGTACGACAGCGGCCCGTCCGGGACCCGCCCCCTCG
The DNA here is from genome assembly GCF_040656535.1 of Streptomyces sp. NPDC049887. Taxonomy (NCBI): domain Bacteria; kingdom Bacillati; phylum Actinomycetota; class Actinomycetes; order Kitasatosporales; family Streptomycetaceae; genus Streptomyces; species Streptomyces sp. NPDC049887. The sequence goes on from NZ_JBFAMM010000003.1 coordinate 335,729, forward strand.
ACGCCCGTGGGTCCGGCTCGCCGAGCGCAGCCCTGGGGGGTGGCTCCCGTTGGTGAACGTCCTCGTGGTGGACGACGACTTCATGGTCGCCAAGCTCCACACCCGCTATGTGTCCGCGACACCGGGCTTCGCGGTCGCCGGGGTGGCCCACAGCGGCACGGAGGCCCTGCGCGCGGTGGAACGGCTGCGCCCCGATCTGGTGCTGCTGGACATCTATCTGCCCGACATGGACGGGATCGGTGTGCTGCGCGAACTGCGCGCGGCGGAGGAGCGGGACGCGGAGCGGAAGCCGGTGGACGTCCTGTTCATCACGGCGGCCCGGGACGCCGGCACGGTGCGCTCGGCACTGCGCGCCGGCGCACTGCACTACCTGATCAAGCCGTTCAGCCCCGCCGCGCTCCAGGAGCAGCTGCGGCACGTGGCGTCGCTCCGGAGCCGGCTGGAGTCGCTGGACGAGGCGCGCCAGGAGGACGTTGACAGGATCTTCGGCACCCGTCCGCCCGGGTCCCGCGAGCTGCCCAAGGGGCTCGCCGCCCACACGGCGGACCTGGTCGACCGCGTCCTGCGCGAGCACCCGGAGGGCATGTCGGCCTCCGAGTGCGCGGAGGCGGGCCGGCTCTCCCGTGTGAGCGCCCGGCGCTACCTGGAGTACTTCGCGGATACGGGCCGCGCCGAGGTGACTCTCAGGTACGGCGGCACGGGGCGTCCGGAGCGCCGGTACCGACGGCTCGGCTGAGCTCCCGTTCGGTGAATCCACTGTGGTCAACCGATGGTTGACGCTCGTGGCCCACCGGACCCGGGGCGAGCGGCGCCCGGCCTCCACGGGAGATCGGACTCATCGAGGTGCCGCCGGAGGGCGGTTGGCCCGGAGGCACCGCCGGGCCAGTCGGTCACGGCGGCGGTTGACGAGCAGTCCGGCGAGGCAGACCGTCACCAGCAGGGCCGCGCAGCCGAACGAGGTCCAGACGACGCGCTCCCTGGTCAGCATCAGCCACACCGCGGGCAGCAGTGCCGCAGCCGCCCCGAGCAGGGACCAGCTCACCTCACGTCCCGGCCTGCTGACGTCGAGCAACGCGCACAGGCGTTCAGCACGCTGCGCCGCCAGGGCCGACAACCGCGGATCGGGCACGGGGCGCCCGCGGGCGGTGGCCCCGAAGAGATCCATCCGGTCCCGCCACGCGAGCCCGGCCGCGGTCCGGAGCCACTCGTCCCACCGGCTCTCCGACCAGTACCGCCGCAGGCGCTGCCGTACGAGGACGAAGAAGCCGACGAGCACCGGCCCGGCCGCGACGAGTAGCGCGGGAGAGCCCAGCGGCGACCTCCTCGGGACGACCACCGCCGCGGCGAGGACGAGCAGAACGGCGAGGAGGCGGAGCGCGGCCGCCCGGTCGAGTGCGGACATGGCGCCTCCCGGGTGCGTCGGCGGCCGCTGGTGCCGCGGCCGGGGAATCCAGCGTCCTGCGGCCGGTGGGGACGTCGGCAGTCCCGGGAGCTCGTCGCTTGACGGGGCGCACGAGGCGTGCACGAGCGGGCCGGAACGGCTCGGACTCGGGCGTCGGACGCTGCCGGGGCTGTGCTGCTCCGGACCCCCGCCGACGGCCGCACCGGAGCGCTCGGCGATGATCTGCGCATGACCGAAGCGACCGCAGTACGGACCTATCTGCAATTCGTCGAGCACCGGCTCACGGCCGACGGCTGCGCGCCGCGCTGGGAGCATTGGCACGGCGCCCCCGTGCTCATCGGCCGGCGTGCGGACTTCCGGCTGAAGTGGGGCGCCACCAAGCTGCATCTCTTCACAGCGGTCGCCGCCGCGCCGGAGATCACCGTGCCGGCCGTCGAGGCGTTCACCCGGCAGGTCCTGGACTACGCCCGCGCCAACAAGGGCGGACTGCCGGTGGGCCTGCAGACCGGCGTCGCCGCCTTCCCCGTCCTGGTGAGCGAGCGCGTCGACCCCGCGGCCATGGCCTGGGCCCAGGAGCAGCAGCGCAACCGGTTCGCCTGCTTCGCCCGCCCGGTCGTGGTGGACATGTCCCAGGGCCACGTGGGCTTCTACCGGGGCACCCCGACGCTGGGGCGTGTCTACGCCTCCCACATGCTCGACAAGGGCATGCGCTACTTCCAGAAGTAGCGCCGGACTTCGAGAGGCAGCGGCGGACGGGCCGGCTTCCGCGTGCGACGCGCACGGCGTGACCGGCCCGCCCCGGGTGCGACGGCACGTGCCGGCACCTGCACGCTCCGCAGCGTTCCTGAGTGCCTTCTTACCCCACGCTTAAAGCGACCATAAGGATCGCCGTCCCCCCGCCCGAGCAGCCGGTTTCGGCGTTTCGACGGGCTAGCTTGCTGATCTCCGGGCGGGGTCCGGGCGTCGGTGCCGCTGAGGGATCGGGGGGCCGCACCGCGGTGCGGGCCCATGCCCGGGACCCCGTCCCTACGCCGCTCTTGAAGGAGATCCTCACCATGACCGCTCGCCGCAGGGCCGCCACCGTCGCCGCGCTCGGGATCGCACCGCTCACCCTGACCGCGCTCGCCGCCTCGCCGGCGGTCGCGCACGGGTCGATGACGGATCCGGTGAGCCGGGTGTCCGCGTGCTACGCCGAGGGGCCGGAGAGCCCGAAGTCCGCGGCGTGCAGGGCGGCGGTCGCGGCCGGCGGGACGCAGGCGTTCTACGACTGGAACGAGGTCAACATCGCCGACGCCGCGGGCGACCACAAGTCGCTGATCCCGGACGGCAAGCTGTGCAGCGCGAACCGGGACAAGTACAAGGGCCTGGACCTGCCGCGCGCCGACTGGCCCGCGTCGAGGCTCACGGCCGGCAACCACACGTTCCACTACAAGGCCACCGCCCCGCACAAGGGCTCCTTCGAGCTGTACATCACGAAGGACGGCTACGACCCCTCGAAGCCGCTCACGTGGTCGGACCTGGAGGCGCAGCCGTTCGCCGAGGCCACCGACCCGAAGCTGGTGAACGGGGAGTACGTGTTCGACGGCACCGTGCCCCCGAGGTCGGGGCGGCACCTGGTCTACTCGATCTGGCAGCGGTCGGACTCCCCCGAAGCCTTCTACACGTGCTCGGACGTGGTGTTCGGCCAGGACGGCGGCGGTTCCGCGGGGGTCGGCGCCCCGGCGCCGACCGCGTCCGCCCCCTCGGACGAGCAGATCGAGGACGGTGCGGACGAGTCCACCGTCGACCACGGCGGCCACGGCGGTGACGACCACTCCGAGACCCCGGCCGCGAACGGGCCCGCCACTCCGAAGGCGGCCGCACAGACGGAGCCGGCGACGGAGGGCGAGGCGGGCACCGGGGGCAACGCCCCCGAGGCCGACGGCGCCGGGGAGAACCTGGCCGAGACCGGCGGTGACGGCGGCACCCCGTATCTCGCCGCCGGCGGTGCCGCGGTGCTCGCGCTCGGCGCGGCCGTGGTGTTCGCGACCGCCCGCCGCAGGGCCGGCCGCTGAGCAGGAGGCGCAGCACACGGCGAAGGTGCCGCCGCGGTGTGTCCGCGGCGGCACCTTCGCCGTCCTTCCGAGCAGTCGGCGCGGGCGGACGCGGCAGGATCACCACCGCGGTTCCGCACGGAACGGCCCGTGCCCCGTGCCCGCCGTCAGCAGGTCCGGCAGGTCGAGGGCCGGCCGTCAGGTCACGCGAACACCGACGCGCAGGTCGTCCGAGTGGCCTTCGCCGGATCGAGGGCGTTGACCACCTCGTGGTACGCGATCCGGTCGAACAGACCTATGGCCACGTGCTCCGAGAGGTCGATGGCGCACAGGTCCTGCAATGTCACGTTCTTCACGTTCGGGCCGTCGAGGAATGCCGACCGCCACGGGGTGACGACCTCGTCGTACTTGGTGGCGATGACGGTGTACCGGACGCCGGGGACGGTGTCGCCGCCCTCGTTCAGTTTGGTGAGGAACGCGGAGCCGGCCATCTGGTCGGCCAGGCCGGGGGTCGCGGAGTCGAGCAGGTCCGCCGCGCCCGGGAAGTACTTGAGCAGGCCGGTGAGCCCGTGGAGGGTCGTGCCGTGGTTGTCGGGCGCGAGTCCGATGAGGGCGTTCACCTTGTCGGCGCCGCCGAGGAACTTGAGGTAGTGACGCGGCATCATGCCGCCCTGGGAGTGACCGACGAGATCCACCTCGCCGGCTCCGGTGGCGGCGAGGACCCGGTCGACGTACGTGTCGAGCTGCTCGGCCGACTTCGCGATGGGGCCGAGACCGTGGAAGAACGGGACGCCCGGGAGCTGGCCGTAGTCGAGCGAGAAGACGCAGTAGCCGCGCTTGACGAGGTAGGGCGCGAGGGCGAGCCAGTTGTCGACGGAGTTCCCGAAGGTTCCGTGGACGAGGACCACCGGGCGGGGGTGGGCGGTTGAGGGCTTGCAGGACCAGTTGTTCCAGCCGCTCGACGGAGCGGCTGCGTGGGCGGTGGCGGCCGGCGCGAGGCCGATCGCCACCGCCAGCAGGGCGGCGGTCAGCGGTCTGAGGGCACGCTTCCAGGACAGCATCGTGCGATCTCCTTGCGGCTCAAGGGAAATGCGAGGCTGATGTGGGGATGTGGGGATTCGCCCTGCGGCCCGGACCACAAGAAGGGGGTGTGCTCATGTCAAACGTACGCACGGGTAACCAAGACCGGGAAGTTACGCGTCGGTAAAAACTGAATTACCGTCAAGATCCGTGATGGTGCGGTTACTCACAGAAACACAGAGGCGGGGCTTATGCGGCGAGGGAGCCCGGAATGACCGCTCGGGGGCCGAACTTGGCCCGCGCCCGGTCGGCAACCGCCTCCAGCCGGCGTGCTTTGTCATCGGCGGGGTCGAAGGTGAGCTGGTGCGCGGCCCGTTCGGCGGGGATCAGCCCCTCGGCGCGCAGAGCGAGGACACGTACCCGGGCGCGCTGCAGACCGAGCGCGTCCAGGAGCCGGTACGCGGCACCGGTGAGCGACGCGGAGTGTGCGGTCGGCTCGGCCAGGGCGCGGGTCCTGGTGGTCGTGGTGCGGTCGGCGTAGCGCACCGTGAGCGTCAGGGAGCGGCACACCTGTCCCTCCCCTCGCATCCTCGCCCCCAGCTCCCCGGCGAGCGAGAGCAGCGCGCGGCGATGGCGGTCGCGGTCCAGTTCGTCCCGGGGGAAGGTGCGTTCGGCCGCGACGGAGCGGGCCGCCGCGTTGGGGACCACCCGGGTCCGGTCGACGCCGTGGGCCTTCTCGTGGACCTCTCGTCCCGTGCGCGCACCGAGGATCCGCTGGAGCACGGCGAGAGGGGCGGCGGCGACCCGGTCGACGGTGTCGAGCCCGTAGCCGCAGAGCGTGCGTGCCGTCGCGGGGCCGACACCGTTCAGCGCGGCGACCGGGCGGCCGGCGAGGAACTCCGCCGCGTCGCCCACGACCAGGGTCGTACCGGGGCCGGCCTCCCGCGCCGCCATCCTGGCGAGCAACGGGTTGGGCCCGGCGCCGATCACGCAGTCGACGCCGTACAGGGCGAGGGCCCGCACCCGGATCACCGCGGCGAGCCCGGCGGCGTCCCGGCCGAAGTACCGCAGCGCGCCCCGGACATCGGCCAGCGCGCCGTCCTGACCGACCGCCTCCACCACCGGGGTGAACGCACCGAGCAGCCCGAGCAGCCCCGCGTAGGCGGCACCGTCCGGCGCCTCTCCGCCGGCGCCGCGGAAGCGCACGTACAGGACGGTCGGCGCGTCCGGCCCCCCCGCCGGTGCGCCCCGCGCGGGCGCGGGCGTGGCCACGGACGCGTCCGTCCCGTCCGCCGCGGCGTCGCCGTGCGGAGGGAGCACGTTCCCCCGCCGGTTCGTCATCCCGCGCTCCCCGGGCTCTGGTGCCACAGCTTCCGTGCGGGTGCCGCCCCTTCACCCGCGGGGCGGAGATCCGCCCAGGCGTTCATCTCGTACCCGGTGGACATCCGGATGCGGCGGCCCCCACCTGCCGGAACGCCGGACCCAGCCGTGTCCCCTCCGCCGGCCCCGCCCGCCCCTCCCGCGGCGAGCCGCTCGGCCACCGCGTCCAGGCCGCCCGCACGCCGGAGTTCGATCAGGTCCGCGAGATTCCAGGCCGCGGAGCCGACCACACTGAGGCTGCGCGGTCCACGGCGCTGGACGACGCCGCGCACCAGCAGCAGCCAGGAGTGGAAGACGGTGTGGGCGCACGCCTCGTGGCTGTCGTCGAAGAAGGCCAGGTCGACCAGACCCGTACCGTCGTCCAGGGTCGTGAAGACGACCCGTCGGCCCGAGCGGATCGGCGGCGTCTGGGTGGCCGCCTTGGCTCCGGCTACCAGCACCGTCGCGCCGTGCTCCGCCTCGCGCAGCCGCTTCGCGGGGATCGCGCCGAGTTCGTCCAGGAAGACATGGTGGTCCGTCATCAGATGGCGGGACGCGTCCATGCCGAGGACGCCCAGCTCGGCGCTGAGCCGCTCGGCCTCGTCGAGGTCGGGCAGCCCGACGGACGCGGTCCTGCGGCCGCCGTCGAGCGGGAGCTGCCCGCCGTGGCCGCGACGGGAGACCGAACTCCGCTGGGCGCGGTGCAGTTCGGCGATGTGGAGCAGCAGGTCGCGCCGGTTGGCGCCGAACTCGTCCAGCGCGCCGACCTGTGCGAGCCGCTCCGCGACCGGCCGTCCGGGGCGGGCCCGCTCCCAGAAGTCCAGCAGCGAGGAGTACGGCTGGGCGGCCTCGATCCGTTCCGCCTCCGCCTCGCCGATGCCGTGGACGTCGGAGAACGCCAGCCGCAGGCCCCAGGTCCCGGGCTCCCCGGCCGCCGCACCGGACACCAGTTCGATGCGATGGGCGACTGCGGACCGGTTCACATCGAGCGGAAGCACCGGCACCCCCCGCCGCCGCGCGTCCGCCAGCAGCAGCCGCTTCGGGTACATCCCGGGGTCGTGCGTGAGCAGCCCCGCGTAGAAGGCCGCCGGATGGTGCGTCTTCAGCCACGCCGACTGGTACGTCGGCACGGCGAAGGCGACGGCGTGCGCCTTGCAGAAGCCGTACGAGCCGAACGCCTCGACGATCTCCCAGGTCCGCGCGACCACCTCGGCCGTGTACCCCTTCCGCTCCGCCTGCGCGGCGAACCACGTCCTGATCCGCTCCTGCGACTCGGGGTCGGAGAGCCCGCGCCGCACCCGGTCGGCCTCGTCCCGGCCGCAGCCGGTCATGATGTCCACCATCTCGATGATCTGCTCGTGGAATACGACGACGCCGTACGTCTCCGCCAGCGGTCCGGCCAGATCGGGGTGCGGGAAGCGGACCGGCGCCCGCCCGTGCCGCGCCTCGATGAACGGCCGCACCATGTCCGCCGCGACCGGCCCCGGCCGGAACAGCGAGATGTCGACGACCAGGTCGTGGAAGCTCTCGGGCTGCAGCCGGCCGACGAGATCGCGCTGGCCCGGCGACTCGATCTGGAAGCAGCCCAGCGTCTCGGCGGAGCGGATGAGCCGGTACGTCTCCGGATCGCCGGGCGGCACCTGACCGGCGTCGTCCAGATCGATCCGCCGGCCCGTCGTCCGCTCGATCTCGGTGACGGCGTGCGCCATCGCGGACTGCATCCGCACGCCGAGCACATCGAGCTTGAGCAGCCCGAGGTCCTCGACGTCCTCCTTGTCGAACTGCGACATCGGGAAGGGGGATCCCCCCGTGCCCGAAGAGCCGTGGGGGACCTCGCCGCTGGTCGGCACCACGGGGGTGCGCCTCAGCAGCGAGGAGTCGGAGATGAGCACCCCGCACGGGTGCATGGCGACACCGCGCGGCAGTGCGTCCAGCTGCTCGACCAGTTCCCAGAGCCTGCCGTGGCGGTCCTTGCGCCGGGCCACGTCGCGCAGTTCGGGCAGTTCCTCCATGGCCGCACGGGCGTCGCGGGCGCGGATGTGCGGGAACGCCTTGGCCAGCCGGTCGATCTCGGCCGGGTCCATGCTCAGCGCGGCGCCCACGTCCCGGATCGCGTGCCGCACCCGGTAGGTCTCGGGCATGGCGACGGCGGCGACCCGCTCCCCGCCGAAGCGGTCGAGGATCGCGCGGTAGACCTCCAGCCGACGGGCGGACTCGACGTCGATGTCGATGTCGGGCAGCGCGAACCGGCGCCTGGACAGGAAGCGCTCCATCAGCAGGTGCTGCTCCACCGGGTCGGCGTGCGCGATGCCGAGGAGATGGTTCACGAGGGATCCGGCGCCGGAGCCGCGGGCTGCGACCCGGATACCCATCCCCCTTACGTCGTCCACGACCTGAGCGACCGTCAGGAAGTAGGTCGCATTGCCGTGGAAGGCGATGACGTCCAGCTCGGAGTGCATCCGCTCCCAGTACGCACGGGCCTGCGCCGGCGGCAGCCGGTCGTAGCCGCGCAGCACCATCCCGGCGGCGGCGCGCGAGGCGAGGACCCGCTGGGCACCGCGCCCGGCGGCGCCCACGAGATGCGGCTCCGGGTAGTAGGCGTACCCCATCCCCAGGTCCCGCTCGGGGTCGACGCGGCATTCGGCGGCGGTCTCCTCGGTGACGGCGAGCAGCCGGTGGGCGGCGTCGCGGCGCCATCCGGCCGCCTCGGCGATCCGCTCGGCCGCGCGGGCCATGTCACCGGCGCCCTTGAGCCAGCGCTCGCCGCCGTCCAGCCCTCGGGCGGGGTCGACGGGGACGAGCCGGCGGGCCGCGTCGAGGACGTCGGCGGCGGGGCCCTGGCCGGGGTCGGCATACCGCACGGCGTTGCTGAGGACGGCCCGCACGCCCTGCTCGGCGGCGAAGCCCGCGGTACGGGCGGCGAGCCGGAGCGAGCCGGGGCCCGTGCCCTCGACCCCGTGGTGCACGGCTTCGAGACGGAGCGCGTCACCGTACCTCTCCCGCCAGGGCGCGAGCAGCCGGGCAGCCAGGTCGGGGCGGCCCGCGGCGAGGGCCCTGCCCACCTCGGAGGCCGGGCCGAGCAGCACGGTGAGCCCGTCGGCCCCGGAAGCCCCCTCGGCCCCGGCCCCGGCGAGGGCGTCCCAGCCGAGGACCGGCCGGCCGCCGGCCGTGTGGGCCGCGGTGATCAGACGGCAGAGCTCCGCCCAGCCGGTGGCCCCGTCACGGGCGAGGAAGGTGACCCGGGGTGCGGACTCGTCGATGAAGGCGCCACCCCGGACCGGGGTGCGCCGGCACTCGGCGCGGGCGGCCGGGCCCCCGGCACCTGCGGCCTGTTCGCCCACGGCGAGCTCGGCCCCGAAGACCGGCCGGATTCCCACCCGGGCACACGCCTTGGCGAAGCGGACCGCGCCGGCGACGGTGTCGCGGTCGGTCAGGGCGAGGGCGCTCATGCCCCGCTCGGCGGCGCGCTCGGCCAGCCGCTCCGGGTGGGAGGCGCCGTACCGCACGGAGAAACCGGACACGGTGTGCAGATGCGTGAAACCGGGCACCCGCACCTCCTGGATCAATCCGTTCTCACCTCCCCCTCACCTCCACCATAGACCAAGTTTCGAATGTTCGTGCGATAGACGTGCGGGCGGGCCCGGCTGCGGTCCGGCACCGCGATCCGCACGACTCCCCCGCGTCCTGTGGACGTGGGAACGCCGCTCCCCGAGCTCGCCGCGCACCGCGAGGAGGCGGTACGGGGGGTACCGGAAAGCCCGGTGGGCGATCACCCCTCCGGACCGGAGGGGAACCCCCGGCCGCACTGCGGCCACCGCGCCGACTGCTCACGACTGCCGGACAGCACCCCGGGGCCCGGTGCGCGTGCGCCGGAGCCGCCCGGGCCCGGGAAGCGTTCGCGCCCGAAGCCGGCCCCGCCACCGACGGCCCGCCCCGGCGGGACCACCCGGCCGGGCGCGCGGCCGCACCATCGGGCGGTCGACGGCCTTCGGGCGAATGACGGGCCACACGCGTTGCTCCCGCGTCCGCCGGTGGTACCAGTTCGGGCAATGCCCACACGATCCGCCCACCCCCGGCTCCGGATCCGCGCGGCGCGCGGCGGCGCGCGCGGTGACGCACGCCCGGCGCCCGGCCCGCCCACCGCGGCCGAGCCGCCGGTGGCACCCGTCCTGCGGACTGCCGCCGCCTACGCCTGGCGGCTGCTGGTGGTCGGCACCCTCGTGTACGCCGTCTTCTCGGTCCTCGGGCGGTTCCACGAGATCGGCGTGGCCGTCTTCCTCGGTCTCGTCGGCACCGCGATGCTCCGGCCGGTGGTCGATCTGCTGACCCGCCGGCTGCCGCGGCCCCTCGCCGTGACCCTCGCGCTGATCGGCAGCATCGCCCTCGCCCTCGGCGTGCTGGCCCTGGTGGCGGAGACCGTCGCCGGCGAGCGGACCGTGCTGCAGCACGAGTTCGGCGCCGGGATCGAGAGGATCGAGCGCTGGCTGGAGCAGCCGCCGTTCCGGCTGAACCCGGAGGCGCTCAACGACCTCCAGTCACGGATCGGCCGGTTCCTCTCCAGCCATCGGTCCACGGTGATCAGTACGGCCCTCAGCGGCGCGGGCCGGCTGGTGGAGGTGCTGACGACACTGGCGCTCGGGCTGTTCTGCGCGGTGTTCTTCCTGCACTCCGGCGACCGGCACTGGCACTGGTTCTGCGCCCAGCTGCCGCTCTCCGCGCGGGACCGGGTGTCGGTGGCGGGCCGTGCGGGGTGGCGCACCTTCACCGGTTACACGCACGGCATCGTGCTGGTGGCGGCGACCAACGCCGTCCTGGTCGGCGTGGCGCTGTACGCGCTCGGCGTGCCGCTCGCCGTGCCGCTGGCGCTGCTGGAGTTCTTCGCCGCGTTCATCCCGCTCATCGGCTCGCCCATCGCGCTCGCCGTCGCCGCGGTCGTGGCGCTGGCGTCCAAGGGCCCGGTCGTCGCCGCGGTCGTCATCGCGCTGATCGTGGTCATCGGCCAGATCGAGGGGCATGTGCTGCACCCGATCGTGCTGAGCTGGGCCGTACGGCTGCATCCGCTCGTCGTGGCGCTCTCGGTCGTGGCGGGGGCGATCGCCGCCGGGGTGATCGGCGCGGTGGTCGCCGTACCGCTGGTGTCGGTCCTCTGGTCGGTTCGCCAGGCGCTGCGCGCGCGGGGCGGCCGGGACCCGGCCCGTCCCTGAGGGACGGGCCGGGCCGCGGGCTGCCGTGCCGGGTGGTGCCGTACCGGGTGGTGCTCCGCAGAGGTCCGCTCTGCGGGGTGGTGCCCCCGTGGGAGGTCGCTCCGCCGGACGCGTTCCGCCGGAAGAGGCGCCCCCGCCGGGTCGGTGCTCCGCCGGGCGGCGCCCGCAAGTGGCGCCGTAGCCGCCGGGGTCGGCCGATCGGCGCCGCCCGGCGGCGCCGCACCGGGGTCGGGTCAGCCGATCTCGGCGCCGAGGACCTGCAGCGCCTCCGTGACCGGCTGGAAGAACGTCTCGCCGCCCGCGGAGCAGTCGCCGCTGCCGCCGGAGGTCAGACCGATCGCGGCGTCGCCGGCGAAGAGCGAGCCGCCGCTGTCGCCGGGCTCGGCGCAGACGTTCGTCTGGATGAGGCCGTTGACGATCTGGCCGTTGCCGTAGTTCACGGTGGCGTCGAGGCCGGTGACCTCGCCGTCGTGGACCTGGGTGGTCGAGCCGCTGCGGGTCACCTGCATGCCGACGGTCGCGTCGCCCGCCTCGGCGATCTGCTGCGTGCTGCCGTCGTAGAGGTTGACCTCGCTCGGGTGGGCTGTGTCGCCGCTGTACTTGACGAGCGCGAAGTCGTTCTCGGGGAACTGCGAGTCGACCATGCTGCCGATCGCGGCACCGCCGGCGGAGTCCGACCATTCACTGCCGGTCTCACCGCAGTGGCCGGCCGTGATGAAGTGCGGGGCGCCGTCCTTGACGACGTTGAACCCGAGCGAACAGCGGCCGCCACCGCTGTGGATGGCGTCGCCGCCGGCGGCGAAGGGCCTGAACTCCCCGGCCGTCTTCCTCAGCTCCGCCTTCGCCCCGAGGCCCTTCACGACCGCCTGGAGCTTCGTCAGGTCCGCGCCCGCGACCGTACGGTCGGCCGTGACGACCACCTTGTTGGTCACCGGGTCGGTGGCCCACGAGGTGCCCGGGATGGTGGCCCGGTCGGTGAGGGTCTGCCGGGCGGCCCTCAGCTCGGCCAGCGAGTTCTCGACGACTCTCGCCTTGCCTCCGGCCTCGCGGACGGCGGCCGCCGCCGCCTCGTCGACCACGTTCATCACGAGGGCCTTGGCCTCGGCGTCGTAGTAGGCGCCGGCCGCGTCGCCGCCCAGGCTCTTGTTGAGCGTCGAGGCGAGGTTTCCGGCCGCCGAGGCCGAGAGCGTCTTCACCGTGACCGCGGGCGTGTCCTCGCTGGCGTTCGCAGTCTGGAAGGTGACGCCGGCCGCCACGAGGGCGGCGACGGCTCCACCTGCCATCGCCGCGCGCCTCTTGGGTATGCGTCGGTGCTTCACGTAGGACCTCCTGTGGGGGGCCGCGAACGGGCAAGTGGGGTACCCGGACGCGGAGGATCGGGCGCCCACTATTCCGATACGCGCCGGTAGCACACAAGGTCGACTTCAGGACGCGCACACGACGCCGACAATGCGCCCTCTGCTTCTTCACGACCCCTGGTCCGTACAGGTCGGTTCCGTTTGCGAACACCCGTTGCTACCGGCCCATGGGCAGCATGTAAGGACTAGTCCTGTCCGGATCCCCATGACGAACGGGCTCATTGGCGACTTACGCCGGCCTCGCCCCGACGGGTAATCATCAAGGGGCCGGGGAATGCCAGGACAGTATTGCCGCACATGGCACATGTACGCGGCACTTACGTCATGTACGGCAATGTCCTGATCCGAACAGGCCCACGACGAAGGAGGCTCCGGGTGCGACGTCGGGTGCACGCGTCGGACGGGCGGCATCTGATGGTGGAGCGCCTGGGGGACCCGCGGGGCAGACCGGTCTTCCTGCTGCACGGCACCCCCGGCAGCCGTCTCGGACCGGCGCCGCGCGGCATGGTGCTGTACCAGCGCGGAACGCAGCTGATCGCCTACGACCGGCCGGGATACGGCGGTTCCGACCGGCTGGCCGGCCGCAGCGTGGCGGACGTGGCCGAGGACGTACGGGCGATCGCCGACGCGCTGGGGCTCGACCGGTTCGCCGTGGTGGGCCGCTCGGGCGGCGCACCGCACGCTCTGGCCTGTGCGGCGCTGCTGCCGGAACGGGTCACCAGGGCCGCCGCACTGGTGACGCTCGCCCCGCGGGACGCGGACGGCCTGGACTGGTTCGAGGGCATGGCCGCGTCGAACGTGCTCGAGTACACGACGGCCACCGTCGACCCGGACGGGCTCACGGCACGGTTCATCATGCGCTCGGCGGAGATCCGGCGCGACCCGGTCCGGCTCCTCGACGATCTGCGCAGGGAGCTCACCGACTCGGACCGGATGGTCGTCGCGGACGCCGGCGTGCGGTCGATGCTCCTGCGCAACTACCAGGAGGCGCTGCGCACTTCGGCGTACGGCTGGATCGACGACGCCCTCGCATTCTGCAGCCCCTGGGGCTTCGACCCGGCCGGCATCACCGCGCCCGTGCTCCTGTGGCACGGCGAGAAGGACGTCTTCTCACCGGTCGGCCACTCCCGCTGGCTTGCGCAGCGCATCCCGGGGGTGACGGCCGTACTGGAACCGGCGGCCGCCCATTTCGACGCACTGCACGCGCTCCCCCGGATCCTCACCTGGCTGCTGGAGGACCACCCCGGGGTCCCCGGCCAGTGAGCGACCCGAGCACTCCCGTCGGGGGCGCTCGGGCAGGCACGGCGCGCCCCCGGGACCCGCCGGCGGAGGCCGCCGCCCGGCGCCGTCCTGACGTACGGGGCCCTGCGCGGGAACGGCGGACCCCGCACGGTCAGACGGCCAGCGGCTCCAGGTCGCGGTGGGTCCTGCGCTCGTCCCGGGCGATCCGGGTCAGCGCGTGCTCCTCGCCCAGCAGCCGCGCGAGTTCCTCCGCCGTCTCCGTCCGCAGCGCCGCCGCCTCGTCCTTGCGGCCCAGCCCGCCGAGGGTGACGGCGATGTTGGAGGAGACCGCGAGGACCTCTGGGTGGTGGACGCCCAGGACCTCGCGCAGCTTCGACACCGCCCGCCGCTCGGTCTCCAGCGCCGACTCCAGCTCGCCCAGGTCGGCACGGGCGTTGGCGAGGTTGACGGTGCAGAACAGCGTGTGCGGGTGCGCCGTGCCGAGGACGTCGGTCATCCGGCGGACGGCGGCGACGAGCAACTGCTCCGCGGCCTCGGGGTCGCCGCAGCCCCACTGGTAGATGCCGAGGTTGTTGATCGCGGCGAGGGTGTAGGGGTGCTTCTCGCCCGGCACCTTCGTGTACTGGTCGACGACCTCCTGGGCGAGGTCCCGGGCCGCGACCGGCTCCCCGGCCGCGAACAGGTCGGCCGCCAGGTTCAGATCACAGGCGAGCGAGTCCGGGTTGGCCGAGGTGTACTTGGCGCGGTAGCGGTTGCGGGTGGCCGTCGTCAGCCGGCGGGCGTCCTCCAGCCGGCCGGCCCGCCGCAGGGACACGGCGAGGCTCTTGCCCGCGGCGAGGGTGCCGGGGAAGGCGCGGCCGAGGGTCTGCTTGTAGCTCTCGTAGGTGCGGCTCAGCAGGCTGACCGAGTCCTCGTACCGGCCGACCTCGCGCAGGTCGCGGGCGAGCGAGGTGGCCGAGGAGAGCGTGTACGGGTGGTCGGGGCCGAGCACCTCGGTACGGCGGTCGAAGACGTCCTGGTCGATCTCGCGGGCCCGTGCGTACTGGCCGACCATGCGCAGGTTCAGCGCCAGGTTGTTGGCGGCGGCCAGGGTGCGCGGATGGGACTCGTGGAAGATCTGGCTGAACCCCTCGTGCGCCTCGGTGGCCAGTTCCATGGCCTTGCCGTACTGGCCGAGCGTGCCGAGGTCCATCGCCAGACCACTGGTGGTCATGTACGTGTGCGGGTGGGACGGGCCGAGCACGGCGCGCTGGCGCTCCAGGGTGACCTCGTCCAGTTCCCTGGCCTCGACGTAACGGCCCTGCGAGCGGAAGATGTTGGAGAGGTGGAAGCGCAGGTACAGGTACTGCAGGTCGTCGTTGCCGAGCATCTCCCGCCAGGCTTCGCGCAGATCGTCGCCGAGGGCTCCGGCAGCCTGCCAGTCGCCGCGCTTCCAGAGGTAGCGCACCCGGTCGATGAGCAGCCGGCGGGTCTCGGGTTCCTTGCAGTAGCGGGCCTCGGAGGGGCCGAGGTGCGGCCAGATGGTGTTGAACCGCGGCCAGGTCTCGGGGTTGTCGATCGGCTCGTCGTCGTCGGGGCGGGCGCCGGCGAGGATGCGGTGGACCGCGTGCCGGGCGTCCCGCTGCTCCTCGTCGCTGAGCTGGGCCCGGATGACGGCCTGGACCAGCCGGTGCACCTGGATGGAGTTGGACACCTGGTCGACCTTGGCGAGGGCGAACCGGCCGATCTCGCGGATGACGCGGCCGAGTACGAGCTTCTCCTGGAGGGAGGGGTCGTACGGCTTGAGCGCCTCGATCATCTCCTTGCTGTAGAGGAGATTCGCGGAGATGGGCTCGGGGGCGAAGAAGGCGCAGAGCTGGAGCAGCCGGACGGCGGCCGGGGAGCGCTCCTTGAGCCGTTCGATGGAGACGTTCCACGTCGCGGCGACCGGCTCCGGGTAGCCGGCGGGCTGGTTGAGCGCGAGGACGCTGGGCGCCTGCCGGCCGAGCTGCTCCAGATAGGCGGCGACTGGGGTGGCGGTCTCGGCGATCCAGGCCGCGGCCTGTTCGACGGCGAGCGGCAGGTCGCCGACGGCGGCGGCGACCTGGTCGGCGTCCTGCGGGGTGAGGCCGGGTGCGCGGCGCTGGAGGTGCTCGACGGACTCCTCGCGCAGGAAGACGTCGACCGGCAGGGCGTCGCCGTACTGGGACCAGGTCTGGTTCCGCGAGGTGACCAGGATGTGGCCACCGGTCGGGAAGAACCGCTTCAGCTGCTCCGGGTCGTCGGCGTTGTCGAAGACCAGCAACCAGCGGGAGGTCGGTACGCCGCGCCGGAGCAGGTCGACCGCCTCCTGGGAGGCGGCGGCCATGTCCTCGCCACCCTGGGCGCCGAGCCGGGTGGCGAGTTCGGCGAGCCCGGCGACGACGTCGTCGGTCTGTTCGGAGGAGATCCACCACACCAGGTCGTAGTCGGCCATGAAGCGGTGCACGTACTCCAGCGCCACCTGGGTCTTGCCGACACCGCCGAGGCCGTAAAGGGTCTGCGGCTGCGGCAGCACGACTGCCATGCCGCCGCCGAGCTGGTCGCGCATCCGCTCCAGGACGACGGACCGGCCCGTGAATCCGGGGTTGCGGGCCGGCGCGTTCCAGATCTTGGGGACGGTGCCGGGGAACCGCGGGCCGGGGGCGACCCCGTCGGTGAGCTGGACCGGACGGTCGAGCGCGCGCAGCAGCGCGCTGGTGGCGTGCACCTCGTCGAGGCGGAAGAGGTCGACGGGGTTGCGGTCGATGTAGGGGGTGGTGAGGCGCACGTCGCCGACGCGCAGCGGCAGCAGATGACGGCCGCGGCCGCCGCCCGGGTCCTCGGCCGCGGCCCGCTCCCACACTTCCACGGCCCGGGCGGACTTGAGGTAGGCGCTGGAGAGGAGGACGACGGTGCGGGCGGCGTTCTCGGGGGCGAGGACGGCGCCGTCCTCGGGCGGTTCAGCGGAGACGTCGCGCGGGACGACCCGGAAGCCGGCGCGGGTGAGGACGGACTCGATCCAGTCGGCCCACATGCGGTTCTCGGCGACGTAGCTGAGGAACAGGTCGGCCGGCAGCGCGGGGCGGCGCCGGGTGAAGGCGTCCCTGATCCGGAGCCTGGTCTCCTCGCCGACGGTGGGCATGGCGGTGACCTCCCCTGCGGTGACGACGGCGGTGAGCCGTTCGAAGGCGGAGAGCAGGGAGTTGGTGAGTCCGGCCTCGTCGCCGAAGGTGGCCAGGGTCTCCTCGTAGGCGTAGTAGGGGCGGTACGGGATCTCCACCGCACCCCAGTAGGAGGTGAGTTCGTCCCCGGCGAGCCCGGTGGGGAAGCGGTCGAACTTCAGCCGGGCGAGGGCCCGTCCGGCGTCGGCCTTCTCCTTCTCGCCCTCGTCGATGCGCATGGGGACGGGGAGGACGCGGATGCCGCGGCCGCCGTAGCGCTCGTCGATCTGGCGGGCGACGGCGGCGGCGCCGTCGATGGACTGGTCGCTGAGGGTGAAGCAGTCGACGAGGACGTCCGGGAGGTGGACGGTGCAGATGTCGGCGATGTCGCTGAGACCGGTGCGGCTGTCGATGAGGACGTAGTCGTAGTTGGCCTTCATGTCGTCGCGCAGGGCGTCGAAGAAGTGCCCGCCGCCCAGCCGGTCGTAGAAGTTGTCCCAGTCGAAGGTGGAGACGGTCGCCGAGTACTCGCGGTTCTGCTTGCCCGCGGAGACGAAGTCGAGGGTGCCGCCCTCGGGGAACTCCCAGCCGAGGTTCTCGGGGGTGAGGGAGACGGCGTGCGGCTGGATGCGGGCGTAGTCCCGGTGCCAGTCGTCGGGACGCTGCACGGGGCTCGTCGCGGCCCAGGCGTACTCGGTGATCAGGTCGATGACACCGGTGGTGGCGCCGAGCGTGGACGGGTCGAGGAAGGGGTGGAAGAAGCGGTGCAGACCCGGGGCTTCCAGGTCCCAGTCCACGGCGAGGACCCGCTTGCCGTTGGCGGCGAGTATCCAGGCGGTGTTGGCCATGGCCATCGTCCGCCCGGTGCCTCCCTTGTACGAGTAGAACGTGACGATGCGTCCGTCACGACTGGCTGTCATCCGTGTCCTCCGCATCCGGCGCGTGGTCGAGCGTGTCGGGGATGTAGTGCGTGGTGGCGTACTCGGCCGCCATGGGGCCGCGCAGCCTCGGACGTTCGGTGTGGCTGCCGCCGGCGGGCGGATAGACCTGGGCGTGGCGCAGGTACTGCTGGGCGGCCGCCTCCACGACCTGCGGGAGGATCTGGCCGAAGGCCTCCATGCTCGGCACACCGCGGGCGGCGGCGCGGCAGGCGGCGCGGCCCTGGCTGAGCTTGGTCGGCAAGGTCTGTTCGAGCTTGGCGCTGAGCTCGCTCTCGGCGCCGCGGCTCTGGTGGTCGTCTCGGTTCCAGGGGACGACGACGCTGACCCAGGGCCGGTTCTCGGCGTCGAAGGCGGCGAGCCGCTCGCGTCTCTCGTCGTCCTCCAGGGCCCAGCGGTCGATGATCAGCAGCTCCGGCCTGGTCGGGGGCTGCTTGCTGTCGAGCGGTGTGCTGTCGTGGTCGAACGAGGCGATGGTGGCCTGGTAGTTGAGGGTCCGCACCAGATCGCGGGCGACGTAGGCGAGCGGCCGGTGCGCCTCCGGGTAGTACGGGTTCCAGTCCTGCGGCATGTCGCCGTAGTACTCGGGGTCGCGTCCCGGGGGCAGGTCGTGCCGGGTCGGGGCGGCCACGGTCAGCTGGATGGGGCGGGGGCCGGTGCTGCGCGGTCTGGCCGGGTCAGGGGTGCCGAAGGCGCTGGGGGCCTGCCGGTAGTCGAGCGGTCTGCTGGGCCCGACCACGTTGGTGTCCGCGACACTGACGATGCGTTTGGCGAGTTCGTAGACCGCCCGCTCGTACTCCTCGGCGAATATCCGGAGTTTGATCAGCCCGTAGAGCCCGTCGGTGACGTAGCGGTCACCGAAGGCGCGGTGGTTGAACTGCAACCGCTCGGCGGGGTGCGGCAGTTGCTCGGGCGGCACCGGCACCCACAACGCGGGCACGATGGCCTCGGCCGGCCGGTTGCTCTTGGCCTGGTGGTAGATCTCCCGCTGGGCGAAGGCGAACCACTCCTTGCCGCACATCTCGCTCGCGAAGTAGCGGGGAGAGAACAGCGGCACGAACACCCGGCAGGTGGCGAGGACCTCGGCGAGCCGCTCGGACCACCCCTCGCCGGAGCGTATCTCCCGGTCCATGAATCCCGCCGGCGCCCCTGCGGGGAGATCGGTCATGGCCATCACATGGCCGCACAGATCCCGGAAGAGACGCTCCACCCACATGTCGGGGTCCGGCCCGCCCGCCCCGTACCTCGGTGTGTGCGCGTAGCTCAAGAAGAAGTACGGCCGATGGTCCGCCGCTCGCTGCTGCGATGACGCGTGCACACGACCCCCGTCCTGTATGAACACCCGCACTCCATGGTGATGAGGTGCGAGCGGACCAATCATTCCGGAGCAGGCGTTGCTCCATCACCTGGTCGTTCGGTCAATCAACACCGCTTTTCGGACATCCACGCCACTGCATGGTCCACCGCGTCGGTGATCGAGAACAAGGTTGCGGTCGTTCCTCCCAGTTGTCCCTTCTGTTCGAGATTCCAGGAGAGGGCCGCTCCGACCGCGTCGAAATCGCTGTCGTCGAGTTCGACGTCCCGGTATTCCGTCCATTCCGGGCCGTGCGCCCCGCGCACCACACAGGCGTACCGGCGCAGCGGGGCGCCGATTCGGTACTCCGCCAGGTGGAAGGCGGTACAGACGGAGAAGCCCACATTGATCATCAGTACCCGCGCCCCGGCCCGGTAGAGCGCCCCCAGCGGGGACTCCTCACCGAGGTGGCAGGTGAGCGGGTGCCGGGACAGGAGTTCCCCGGCCCTGCGGCCGAGGGCGGCGAACGACGTCTGGGGGTGGGCGCTGCGCACCGCGCCGGGGGTGGTCCGTACGGACTCGGCCAACCGGCCCATCCCGGTGCTCGGTGTGGTGGCCGGGTCGTAGGCGGGCATCGTGGCCCGGAAGGCCGCCGCCTGAGTGGGTGTCATCCCGGCCACGCGCCGCAGATGGGCGGCGGACGTGTCGGAGTTCTCGGCGGTGAAGGCGGGGACCACGAGCGTGCCCTCCGCACCGAGCGTCCGCAGCAGGGCGTCGCGGAGTTCCGGGGCGTCCATGCCCGTGCCGCCGAGCCCCGCGTGGACGAGGACCGTCTCCCCCGTCCGTAACCCGAGTTCCGTCAGCTGCCGCGCGAGCCCGTCGCGCTCAACGACTGTGCCGGTCACGGTCCGCCTCTTCCCACAGCAGCGCCAGCAGGCGCTTTCCGCCGACGGTGAGTTCCGCTGCGCGGCCCAGGGTGTCCAGCGCCCGCAGGGCGGCCTCCGCGCCGTCCGGGTCGAAGGCGCGCAGGCCGGTCCGTTCGTACGCCCCCGCGAACAGTTCGGACACCGGTACCGGCGCCTCCTGCCACGGTGCCGGGTGGGTCCACAGGCCGTCGTCGGCGTAGAGGTCGGTGACCTCCAGCAGGGCCCGGAAACGCGTCCTGCGCCAGCCGCGCAGCAGCAGGGGCGCCAACTCCCCGGCCCCGGCCCGCAGTGGGACGCCCAGGGCGCCGAGGCCGTGCCGTCCGGCCGAGGGGCGGGAGCCGTCGACGGGGGTCAGTGTGGTGAGCGACGCGGCGGCGGCCGCGGCCTGTTCGGGCGCACGGGCGCGCAGCAGGCCCCAGGCACGGGCCAGCCGGTCCGTCCAGTCGGCCGCCTCGCCGTGACCGAGCCGGGGCAGTGCGCGGGCGTCGAAGCAGTCACGGTAGGGGTCGAGGTCGTCGATCGCGAGGTCGGGTGCCCCGTCGCGGCCGAGGCGGCGGACGGGCCGCCAGCCGGCGCCCGGTTCGTCGGGCCGGGGAATGTGCAGCTCGCCGTCACCGGTCCGCACGAGGAGGCCCTTCTCGACCGGCCGAACCTCCGCCGTGCCGCGTGGTTGCGCCCCGTTGAGGCGGAGTTCGCCGAGCGTGGGCAGCAGCAGCGTCCCGCCCTCGTACGGGACCGGCACCGTGAGGTCGAGGCCGCCGCGGACGACGGCGGCTGCCACCGACGACGCCAGCCTGGCGGCCGGCGGCAGCACGGCGCCGGGTACGCCCTCGTGCAGCGCGTCCAGGGCGCCGAGGAGCCAGCCGCGCGTGTACGGGTGGGTCAGCACGGGGTCGAGCACGCCGGGATGGCGGTCGGCGGCGCCCGCCAGCTCCCAGGCGCGGGCCCAGTCCTCACCGCCACGCCCGTCCAGCTCCCTGTGCAGGTCGGCGAGGAGCAGCCGCGTCAGCTCGTGCTGCTCGGTCCGCAGCTCCCCGTCGTCGGCGACCGCGGCGGGCACCGACCGGGCGGCGGTGCGGTGCTCGATACCGCGGACCAGGGCCTCGAGGTCCGTGCAGTAGACGGAGGTGTTGTCGAAGCCGGTGCCGGAGCGGTAGCGGTGGGTGTAGAGGCCGCCGCCGCAGGAGCGGACGACGGGGCACTCTCGGCAGGTGTCGCCGACGCCGGCGAGGCCGAGCTGCCGGGCCCGCACGCCCGGGTGGGCGGCGACCTCGTCGAAGGTGTGGGCGAAGACGTCGAAGCCGGTGGCCGCCGCGCCCTCGTAGGCGGTCTTGAGCGAGTCGACCTGCTCCAGGGCTCCGTCGGTCTCCACGACGACGAGGTCGGTGGGGGTGAGCCCGAGCGACTCGGTGAGCCCGGGGCCCCCGGAGAGGGTGGAGAGGACCGAGGCGAAGAGCCGCACCGGTACCCGGCGGCCCTGCCGGTCCCAGCGGTCGAAGGCGGCGAGGAGCCAGTCCGCGTACGCGGTCGGGGAGCCGTCCGGCCGGGGCGGCGGTGCGTCCCAGGTGGCGTGCGGCAGCAGGAAGTCGATGCGCGGGGGGTCGAGCTCCGTCAGCGCGTCGAGTACGGCGACCGGGTCGTTGGCGACGTCGACGGTGCACAGGAGGCCGAGGTTGAGATGGCGCCAGCGGTCCGTGCCCAGCAGCCGGACGGCCCGCAGGACGAGGGGGTGGCTGCTGCGCCCGTCCGCGAAGCGGCGGTGGCGGTCGTTGGCGGCCTTGTCGCCGTCGAGGGAGATGCCGACCTTGACGCCGAACTCGTCGAAGAGTTCCAGATAGCGGGGGCTCAGCTGGAGGCCATTGGTGTGAATGCGCAGGTCGAGGGCGGCGACACCGTCGAGGGCCTTGGTGAGTTCCTCACAGACCCGGCGTAACCGGGTGGGGCCGGCGAGCAGAGGCTCCCCTCCGTGCAGGATCACTGACACGGAGGGCAGGGCATGTTTCTTCGCATGCTCGGCCAGTCGCAGAGCTGTCCAGAAAATCGCCTCGTCAGAGATTGCTTTCGGGCGGGTGCGCCAGCTCTGATCAGCGTGTTCGTAGATGTAGCAGTGGTCGCAAGCAAGATCACATCTGCTGTGGACCTTCAATACGATCTCGCGGAACGGGACCACGGGTCGGGTCATTCCGCCAGTCTAGGGCAGCCCGTCCGTCGTACGGACGGTCTGGAACCGGACTAGAGCGCGGAGTTGAACGTGGACATCCGTGCGGAGCGGTCGGCGCCGGCGGGGCGCACCCGACCCAGCTTCCTTGCCGCCTCGGCGTCACGTACGTCGATCTCGGTGAGAGGCACCCGATCCTTCTTCACAGGAGCGAAGGTGACTGAAGTCTGGAGGGTCACGGCGGCCGTCCTAGGTCATGTTGTGCTAATGGGGGAGCACCGGGCACCGTTGCAGTGTCGGCGGCACGACTTTACTCTCATGGCCACCCGCAGCAACTCGGCACGGAGAGCCGAAACGAAAGCGTTGCGCGAGTATGCCCCACTCCGAACGGAACAAGCCATTCCATCGAACGAGTGAAGCCAAAATCCGCACAGGGGGCGCGCATGACCGGTATTCCCGGCCATCTGCAAAGCATGGTCTTTCGAAATGCCGATCTGCCGGCACTGTTCCACCACGCGGACGAGACGGCCGTCGACCGGCAGCGTGAGTCCGTCAAGGGCACCCGGCTGCAGCTGCTCCTCCTGGTCCTGGGCTCGGTGTTCGCGGCGCTGCCCTGGCGCGGGAGGGTGGGCGACTCCTTCCAGCTCATGGGCCTGCTGAGCGCGTCGGCGTACGCCTGGGTGCTCGTCGTCAGCTTCCGCGGGACACGCCGCCGGGCCAAGGCGCACTGGCAACTCAACCGCTCCGCCGCGGAGTTCATCCGGTCCATGTGCTGGCGCTACGCGGTGCACGGGGCACCGTTCGACTCCGGCTCGCCCGATCCTGACCGGCTGTTCACGACCCGGCTGGAGGAGGGGCTCCGTGAACTGCGCAAGGTCGGCTGGGTGGATCCTCGGGAGAACGACGCGAGCACGGCCTCCGGCGAGCTGATCACCACCCCGATGCGCCTGCTGCGGGAGAAGGTCTTCAGCGTACGCAAGGAGACGTATGTGAGGGACCGTCTGATCGAGCAGCGCAACTGGTACCACCGGCGTGCGGAGATCTCCCGGCGCGCCACCGTACTGTGGACGGCGACCATCGGTCTGCTCACCGCGCTCGCGCTGCTGTTCGGGGTACTGCGCACGTTCTCCGTCACGGACTCGGCCGAGCCGGTACCACTGCTGTCCGCGGCCGCCGCTGCGTGTCTGGCGTGGAGCGAGATCCGGCGCCATCAGCCGCTGATCGCGGCGCACTCCCTGGTGGAGGAGGATCTGGCCGCGATCCACATCGCGATGGAGACCTCGGTGACGGAGGAGCAGTGGCCGTCGGCGGTGTACGAGACCGAGCGGATCGTCTCGCCCCAGCAAACCGACTGGCTCGTGCAGCACCGGAGTTGACGGAACATCAGTGAAAAGTCGTCGAGCCCCCGGGCGCGGTGAACGGTCCGGTGCCGGACCGCGCCGCCTCGCCGTACGGGGTGTCAGTCCCGCTCGACCCCGTCGCGCCACACCACCGTCACCGGCGTGCCGCGCTCTCGCGCGTACCGCACGATGTCGCCGGTACCGCCGAGGCCGCGGGCGGGCCGGCCGTCCCAGACGGCGAGGAGCCGGTCGCAGTTGTCGGCGATGTAGGCACCGGCAGCGTAGTACGCCTCGTCCGTGGAGTGGGGGAACGCCAGCCGCACCTCCTGGCTGGCCCGGCACCGGAGCCGCCGGTAGCAGGCCAGGGCGCCCGGGTCGTCGAAGCCTTCCTCGTAGTCCCCGCTCGGGATGACCACGGTGAGCTCGGCGCCGCAGGCGAGGGCGATGTCGGCGAAGAGCTGATCGGCCCCCTCGGCCAGGCTGGAGAGCGCTTCCAGCGCCCCCTCGCGGCCGCACAGCAACGCCTTCATCCCTGCCAGCACATGGGGCATGGCCGCGGGCGGAATGCTTCTGTGACCGGTCACTCCGATTCGTTTCATCCGCCCCCCGATCCGTTGTGGCCGACCGCTCGACCATCCTCTCAAAAGTGTGCAATACGTCGAGCCCCCGCCGAGCGAGGATGCGGGTGGCCGCACGGGCCGGACATTCTCGCGACCATGGTCCCAGCGGTTGGTGTCCCGCCCCGGGTCGGACGAGATCCGCGAACCCCCGGTCGCGGAACGACGGTTCCCGCCCGTCCCGCACCGGATCACCGGGCTCCTCCTCAGGACCGCCCCGCCCTCACCCACCCCGCCGGGAACCCGCCCGCCCCGTACGACGAAGTCGGCCTTCAGGACCACAACGGGTCCTGAAGGCCGACGTCGGGCGAACCCCCGAATCAACCGACAGCCACCGGTGAACGGTGGGGGCTCCTGTGGTGACGCTGTTGTTCCGTGTCTCCGCGGGACGGCTCAGTAGACACTGACTCCGTAGGCACTCAGGGCCTCGGTGACCGGCTGGAAGAAGGTCGTACCGCCGCTGGAGCAGTTGCCGCTGCCGCCGGAGGTGAGGCCGATGGCCCGGCTGCCGGAGTACAGCGGGCCGCCGCTGTCGCCCGGTTCGGCGCACACGTTGGTGCGGATCATGCCGTAGACGATGTCACCGCCGCCGTAGTTGACCGTGGCGTTGAGGCCGGTGACGGTGCCGCTGTGGGTGCCGGTGGTGGAACCGCGGCGGGTCACGGCCATGCCGACCGTGGCGTTGGCCGCGCTGGTGATGTCGACGCTGCCGACGGTGCCCGGCTTGGAGATGGAGGTGTTGCTGTAGCGCACGATGCCGTAGTCGTTGCCCGGGAAGCTGGAACCCGCGGTCGGGCCGAGGACGGTGGTGCGGCCGGAGTTCGCGTACCAGGTGCCGGCGCCGTCGGTGCAGTGGCCCGCCGTCAGGAAGTACGAAGTGCCGGAGCTGCTGCGAACGTTGAAGCCGAGCGAGCAGCGCCAGCTGGTGGCGTAGACGGCGTCGCCGCCCGAGATGAGCTTGCTGAACCTGCCGGGGGTGCGCTCGATGCGGAGGGCACCGGCGTTGGCGCCGGCCGCCCGCTCGATCTGCGCGATCTCGGCCTTGGACACGGTTGAGTCGGCGGTCACGACCAGGGTGTTGGTCGCCTTGTCGACATGCCAGGCGGTTCCTGCCACATCGGCGGTCAGCACGGCGTCGCTCGCGGCGGAGAGCTGGGACG
This sequence comes from Streptomyces sp. NPDC049887, assembly GCF_040656535.1. Classification (NCBI taxonomy): domain Bacteria; kingdom Bacillati; phylum Actinomycetota; class Actinomycetes; order Kitasatosporales; family Streptomycetaceae; genus Streptomyces; species Streptomyces sp. NPDC049887. The sequence continues at coordinate 360,941 of NZ_JBFAMM010000003.1, forward strand.
CGCTGAAGGTGACGGGTGCCTCGACGGCGCTTGCGGTGGGGACGGCCAGGGCGGCGGCGGCGACGAGACCGGTCGTCACGGCGAGCAGACGGGTACGTCTGGCCACGCCGTGGGTGGGGGTGGTGCGCTTGATCCTCACTTCTCGTTCCTCCCGAGGGGAATCGGGGGCCCGGCTGTGGGGTGACGGGCCCGTGAGGCGCAGTCAGCGGGCGTGGGGATGTGTCCGGATTCCGGTCACGTTGTGCCCCTGACAAGCGCTGTTCGGGAGTATTCGACGAGCCAACTTGCCGCGCAAGGGCGCCTTTCGGCCGAGCGGTGCCATGGCACGCCGAACGGCCTCGGAGGGGTTGCGGCTCCGAGGCGGAGAGGTCCGTCGCGGGTAGGACGGATCGACGGCCCATCAGGTTCCCGGGGTGGTCAGGGGCTTCACCCGTGCGCATGCCGCCCGGGGGAGAAGTTGCGGGCGAGGCGAGCCGCGAAGACCGAGGGGGACAGCGGCGTCCGGTCGGCACGACGGTGAGCGAGCCCGTCCGGGCCGGTGGTCCCGGTCGCAGGAGCCGGACACGGCAACCGCTCCTCGCTCCGGTCACGTCGGTGGGCACGGCCCGCGGCGAGTCGCCCCGCCCGTCGGGCGAAACCCGTGGTCCCCCGCCCGGGCGGGGTCCTCGACGAGCCGGGCGACACCGGTCGGGAGCCGCCCGTCGAGGAGGAACCCGTGCACGGCCGCGGCCGTCGGCACCACGGCCCCATCATCAGCCACACCAGACCCCGGGGATGACCGGAATTCGCCCTTCCGTGTGAATCCCGGGGCCGGAAGGTGACGGTGAAGGCCGGTGGTCCGTAGGAGACGGGGCGACACGGCCTTCGTGCCGCTTCCCCCGGTCCCGATGTGGTTCGGTGCCCGTCGATCAGTCCTGCCGGCGGAGTCCGCCGAGGCCGGGACGCGACCGGAACCGGAGCCCGGTACCCGCCTACGCCGTCCGGAAGGCCCCGCGCTCCCGGAGAAGAGGCGAACACCGGGGCGTTGGGGAGGAGTCCGTCCGAACCGGGAACGCCCGGCGCCGGGGCGTGTTGCGAAAGACCGTGCTGGCCCGCGACGCCCGGCACGCACTCCCCCGTAGCGCTTCGGCACGGGAGGTACCCCTACGCTGCGTTGCCGGAGTCATCCGAGTACGTCCGGTACGAGGACGATCCTCCGCCTTGCTGTCGCACGCACCGGACGCCGCAGGCCCCGCCCTGTGGGCGGACGGAGCTTCTTTCGCAACACGTCTAACAGCCGTCGCAGGGGCAGCAGCAGTCGCAACCGCCGCAATTGCAGTCGCACTTGTGGCAGCAGCCCTCACGCTTCTTGCGGGACCAGGGGCCTTCGTACTGCTCGGCGCAGCAGAGCCGGCAGGTGCAGCACAGGCCGACGAAGACCGCGCAGCCCGCCCAGAAGCCGCGCGGCTCGGGCTTGGGCGGCTCACCGCGGAAGCCGAACCGGGGCGGCACACCCCCGTCCCCGCCGGGTCCGCCCCCGTACGGGGTGCCGCCGTACGGGGTGCCGCCTCCGTGAGGGCCGGCGGCCCCGTGCGCTCCCGCCCCTCCCCCGTGAGGGCCGATGAACGGATCGCCCCCCTGCGGAGGCCGGCCGCCGTGTCCCCGGTGCGCGCAGGCCCCCGCGCCGAAAACCCGGTCCACGGAGCGCCGCAGTTCGTGTGCGAGGAGCACGTGCAGCAGCCGGTCGTCCGCGAACTCCGCGTCCCGCAGGGCGAGCCCGATGCCGTGGAGGGCGTCGTCGGCGAGGCGGCGGGCCTCGGAGAGGCTCGTCCCGGTGGCCCTGAGCGGATTCCAGGCACCCGACGCGGCGTCGGCCTCCCGGTCCTCCACGGCGTCCAGCAGGTGTGCCAGCCTTCCGAAGAGCCGGCCGGCTTCGGCGAGCGGCGCGGCGTTGCCGGGGCGGCCGGCGAGGACCGCGGTGTGCGCGAAGGCGGCCGCGGTCGCCGTCTCCGTGGGCTCGGTCACGACCAGCAGCGGCGTGCCGGGGCCGGCCAGCGATTCGATCCCGGCCTGCCGGTCCACCGCGTCGGCCAGCACCTCCGTGTCAAAGCCCAGTGCCGCGCCGGCGCGGGCGCCGGCGCGGTCCCAGCCCGCCGCGATCCGCCGCGCGGCCGCGGCCACCGGCCTGCGGGCCAGCACCCCGTCCCGGTCGGCCACGTGGTCGCGGACCTTGGCGGAGGCCAGGACGAGGGAGACGGCGGCGGCCAGCCGGGCGCCCTCGCCCCGGGCGACGGGCGCGGTGCGCATGGCCCGGAGCGGGCAGGGCCCGGCCAGGCGCCGCTGCGCGGGGGTGCGTCCGGTCTGAGCCTCCGTCAGTACCGAGACGATCAGCCCGTCGTAGTTCGTGACGACCCTGGCGAACTGCCCGTGGTCCGCGCGAAGTGCCAGGCAGAGTCCGCAGAGATGGGCCACCCACTCCGCCTTGAGCCCGTCGGTGAGGCGATGGGTGCAGGGTCGGACGATTCCGAACACGACGTTCCCCCGGGTGTCGTTCGAGTGTGCGGCCGCATCGTATCCGGCCCGCCCGTTCACCCGGACGCTCCGACGCTCACCCGTCTGCCGAGGCATTCATATTTTGCTTCGATATGAGCCCCTTCAGGGCCCCTACGCTGGAAGAATCTTGACGAACCGCCACGTGTTCTGCACCAGTACCGTCACGAATCCCCTGCGCGGCGACTATCCACTTGGCGCGCGATCCGCATTATGGACGACCATAGGGATATGCGGAACCACAAGTGACCGCGGTCGAAAGGAGGCGTCCATGGGATCGGTGCGCAAGGCGAGTGCATGGCTCGGTCTCGTCGAGGACAACGACGAGCGCTACTACGACGACGAGTACGCCGAGGGTGCGGGGGCCGGCGACCAGTGGGTGACCGACCCGCGCGTCCGGGTGGCCTCCGAGACGGCCGAGGAGCAGGGCCGCCGTATCGCCACCATCTCCCCCGACAGCTTCCGGGACGCGCGCGGCATCGGCGAGCACTTCCGCGAGGGCGTTCCCGTCATCGTCAACCTGACCTCCATGGAGCCCTCGGACGCCAAGCGCGTGGTGGACTTCGCGGCCGGGCTGACCTTCGGACTGCGCGGCTCCATCGAGCGCGTGGCGACCCGGGTCTTCCTGCTGACCCCCGCCGACACGGAGATCGTCAGCGGGGAGTCCGCGGGCCGCCCGGGCGACGGCTTCTACAACCAGAGCTGAGCGGGGCGCTCGCCGGCCGGCCGCAACGGGACGGTCGGCCTACCGGAATGCGTCGAGGCCGGTGAGCGCCTTGCCCAGCACGAGCTGGTGCATCTCGACGGTGCCCTCGTAGGTGAGCACCGACTCGAGGTTGGTGGCGTGCCGCATCACGGGGTACTCGAGGGAGATCCCGTTGGCGCCGAGGATCGTGCGCGCGGTGCGGCAGATCTCGATCGCCTCCCGTACATTGTTCAGCTTTCCGAAACTGACCTGCTCCGGGCGGAGCGTCCCGGCGTCCATCCGCCGCCCGAGATGGTGGGCGAGCAGGATTCCCTTGTGCAGTTCGAGGGCCATGTCGGCGAGCTTGGCCTGGGTGAGCTGGAAGCCCCCGATGGGCCTACCGAACTGCTCCCGCGTCCTCGCGTAGTCGAGCGCCGACTCGAAGCTGGAGCGCGCCGCGCCCATCGCACCCCAGACGATGCCGTACCGGGCGTGCGACAGACAGCTGAGCGGGCCCTTGAGTCCCGTCACGCCCGGGAGGACGGCGTCCTGCGGCAGCCGCACCTCGTCCAGGACGAGTTCGCTGGTGACGGAGGCCCGCAGCGACCACTTGTGCCGGATCTCGGGGGCCGAGAAGCCCGGTGCGTCGGTGGGGACGGCGAAGCCCCGGATGCCGTCGTCGGTCTGGGCCCAGACGACGGCGACGCCGGCGACGGAGCCGTTGGTGATCCACATCTTGCGCCCGTTGAGCACCCAGTCGGAGCCGTCGCGCTTGGCGTAGGTGCGCATTCCTGCCGGGTCGGAGCCGTGGTCGGGCTCGGTGAGCCCGAAGCAGCCGATGGTCTCGCCGGCCGCCATGGACGGCAGCCACCGCTGCTTCTGCTCCTCGGAGCCGTACTTCCGGATCGCGTACATGGCGAGGGAGCCCTGGACGGAGACGAGCGAGCGGATACCGGAGTCGGCGGCCTCCAGTTCCAGGCAGGCGAGTCCGTACTGGACGGAGGTGGCACCGGCACAGCCGTAGCCGGTCAGCGACATGCCGAGAGCGCCGATCGAGCCGAGTTCCCGGGCCAGTTCGCGGACAGCGGGGAGTTCACCGCTCTCGTACCACTCGGCGATGTGCGGCAGCACGCGGTCGGCGGCCCAGGAGCGGACCGTGTCGCGGACCGCGAGATCCTCCGGCTCCAGCAGGTCGTCGATGCCGAGGGGGTCGGCGGGGTCGAAGGGCGGCAGCTTCGAGGGTGCGGACATGAGGGTGCCTCCGGCGGCTCGCACGGCGCTGTCCGGGTCACGGACGGCAGCCGGTGTCCTGGAAAACCGGTGGCGTGGCCGGAAAGGTCTGCCGGTGGACCTCTCCGGCCACGGCAACGGCCAGCAGTGGTAGTTGATGCTCGGCGCTGACGTTACGGCTCAGTGTGCCGTGCGTCCAGTGCGTGCCGGGCCGGCCGCCTCCGCGGGCGCGCGGCGCGCGGGGACCGCCGGCTCCGGCCGGACGTGGTCCCGGAGCGGGGTGCCCGGCAGTGCGGGCTCCGGCGCCGGAGACACGGGCCGGGTGTCCGGGGCCCGCTGCCCGTCGTGGAGGCCCGTGAGTCCGTCGGGCTCGGCGCACTCCATGGCCTTCGGCAGCCGGAGCGCGGCCAGCGCGCCGAGCAGCAGCAGCCCGGCGCTGACGAACAGCGTGACGTGCAGTCCGTGGACGAAGGCGTGCCGAGCGGCGGTCCGCAGCGCGTCCCCGGCGGGTCCGCCCAGTTGGAGGGCCACCTGGTACGCCTCGCCCAGGGAGTGTGCGGCGGCACTGCGCGCCGCGGGCGGAGCGCTCGCGGCGTCGTCGAGCCCGGGGGCGTAGGCGGCGTTCATGACGCTGCCGAGCAGCGCGATGCCCATGCCCGCGCCCAGCTGGTAGGAGGTCTCCCCGATGGCGGCGGCACCGCCGGCCTGCTCCGGCGGGGCCTCGCTGAGCATCGACTCGTACGCGCCGAAGAGCGTGGTCTGCAGTCCGAAGCCGAGGAGGACGAAACCTGCGGTGAGCAGCAGCGGCCGGTCGTGCTGCCCCATCAGGGTCAGCAGCACCACGGCGGCGGCCGTGAGCACGAAGCCCCAGCCGACCATCCGCCGGGGGCCGAGGCGGCGGAGGGTGAAGGAGCCGGTGGCTCCGGCGGCCATCGCGGCGAAGGTGAGCGGCAGCAGCCGCAGACCGGTCTCCAGCGGGCTCAGCCCGAGCACGAGCTGGAGGTACTGGACGGCGATCAGCTCCAGGCCGACGAGTGCCAGCATGGCGAGGACGATGCAGCCGACGGAGGTGGAGAAGGTCGCCCGGGCGAACATCCGCATGTCGATCAGCGGATGCCTGCGGCGCTTCTGGCGGCGGACGAAGAGGACGAGGAGCACGGTCCCGGCGAGCAGCGGGCCGGCCGTGCGGTGGTCCAGCAGGGCGTCGCCGGCCCCGAGCCGCTTGACGCCGAGGACGACGCCGAGCACTCCGGCGGCGGCCATGAGTGCCCCGAGGACGTCCCACGGGCCCCCGCCGTCGCCCCGGGACTCCGGGAGCAGCCAGCGGCCGACCGGCAGGATCAGCAGCATCAGCGGGATGTTGATCAGGAAGACCGAGCCCCACCAGAAGTGCTGGACGAGGAAGCCGCCCAGGACGGGACCGGTGGCGGCGCCGACCGCGGCGACGGCGGTCCAGATGCCGATGGCGGTGGCGCGCTCGCGCCGGTCCGGGAAGACGGCCCGGAGTATGGAGAGCGTCGCCGGCATGATCATCGCGCCGCCGACGCCGAGCAGGGCCCGGGCGCCGACGAGCACCTCGGGTGTGGTGGCCAGCGCGGCGACGGCCGAGGCGACGCCGAAGAGCGCGTAGCCGAGCAGCAGGACGCGGCGGCGCCCGACCCGGTCGCCGAGGGTGCCGAAGAGGATCAGCAGCGAGGCGCACACCAGGGGGTAGGCGTCGACGATCCACAGGAGTTCGACCCCGGACGGGCGGAGGTCCTCCGTGACGGCGGGCACGGCGACGTGGAGCACGGTCGCGTCCAGCGCGACCAGCAGCAGGCTCACGCAGAGGACGAGCAGGACGACCCAGCGGTTGGCACCGCCGCCGGCGGCACGCGGGCGTGCTCCGGCCGTGGTCCTCCCGAACATGTACGTACCTCCTGCTGGGTCTCGCGTCGGTGGGCCCGGCCGGGGGCTTGGCCCGGTGGGCGGCCCGGCATCGACGGGCGAGTGATCAGCCAGAGTACGCGAGTCCCGGACGGCGGCGCGTGGTGCACCTCTCACCTCGGAGGCCGGGCGGGTGTGGCGTGCGCCACTCCGGCGCGGCGCCCGCGATCACCGCGAACGGGTCCGGAATTCGGCGCGGCAATCCCGTGAAGTGTTACCGCCGCCTGCAAACACACTTACGGAGAACCGGTGCCTGCAATAGGGTTCACGGCCCGCCGGATTTAGCCGGCGGCACTCTTTCAATGCGCCGCTGAGACATAGTCCACATCACATCGTCATCACGAAGAGCCTGGATCGGCCTGGGCGGACACTCACTCGCTGTAACGTCGATTGGGTGCGTACCGACATCTTTGCCCGTCTGGACCGGGAGCCGGAGCCGCCGAAGATAGAGATCCCGCGGATGAGCCGCACCCGTCTCGCCCTCTTCGGCGGGACTTCGGCGTTCTATCTCGCGATCGTCGTCGCCGTGCTCATCTCGTCCTGGCTGGTGATCGTCGACTGGAAGGTCATGCTCTTCCGGCCGTATCAGCAGTGGCCCGAACTGCACGCGTTCCTGGACTACTTCGTGGTGCTCGGCCAGCGCGGCCCGACGGCCGTGATGGTCGCCGCCTGGCTCGGCTGGCGCTCGTGGCGGCAGCACACGCTGCGTCCGCTGCTGGTGCTGGGCGCCTCGCTGCTGCTGCTGAACGCGACGGTGGGAGCGGTCAAACTGGGCCTGGGCCGGCTGGGCCCGCACTACGCGACGCAGATCGGCTCCGCCGAACTCTTCGCCGGCGGCGATATATTCCCTTCGGGACACACCGCCAATGCCGTCGTGACCTGGGGAATCCTCGCCTATCTGGCCACCACGCCGCGGGCCAGGCGGTATCTGTCGGCGCTGTCCGCCGTGGTCGCCCTGGGCGTCGGGCTGACGACCGTCTACCTCGGTACGCACTGGCTCAGCGACGTGCTGCTGGGCTGGGCCGCCGGTCTGCTGATCCTGCTCGCCCTGCCGTGGTGCGAGCCGCTCATCGCACGCGTCGAGGACGCGGTCCTCTCGCTGCGGAACCAGCTGCGCGCCCGTCGGCTGCCGGTGCCGTCACTGCCCGTCGCCTCCGGCGGCCCGCGGCCGGCCGTGTACCCGCAGCGGGTCCCGGCCGAGGACGGCGGGGAACCGGTGCGCCGCCCGGTGGGTGCGACAAGCGCCGCCCGTACGGCGAGCACGAGGAGCACCGTCGGCAGCGCCGCGCTGCCGGCCGGGCAGAAGCAGCAGGCCGGAGCGCCGGGCCCGTCCGGCGTGACCGCGGCCGCCCGGCACGGGCAGGCTCGCACGCACCCGGTGGGGCGCTCACCGCATCCGCCGCACGCCCCCTGGACCACGGCCCCGGCCGGGAGCCGGCGCGCGCCCCGGTCGCGCCCGGTGGGCGGCTGACGGCCCGGGACTGCGTCCCGCGGAGGTTCCCACGGCGAAGGCCCCGACCTCGGTCGGGGCCTTCGCCTTGCCCGCCGTGCCGTGCCGGGGTCCTTCGGGCCGCGTCCGGGTGCCTGCGGTACGCCCCGGTCCTCGTGGTCAGCCCTTCCAGCAGCGGCGGACGGTGCCGTCCTCGACCTCGAAGTTCAGCCGGCCCTCGAGGAACTCCATGGTGATGACGGAGCCGGGCGGAAGCGATCTGACGGTGGTCCAGCCGCGGCCGCGTGCGCGCCGCTCCGCGGTGTCGGCGTCGAGGCCGACGTAAGACTCCGGGGAGTCGTCCGGCTGTCCTGAGGGGGTCGGTGTCGGTGCCATGGGAATCACCGTAGGCGGCAGCGGACGGTGACGGAAGGCCCGTCGGCGGCCGGCGAAAAGCGGTGCGGAAGGGAGGTACCGCACTCATCCCCCGCCCCACGCACCCCACCGGTCACACTTCTGTCACAGGTTCACGACATGCGTTTAGCCCGGCATCGATCATCAGTACGGGCAATCCGAGTTGTTCGCACAGGAATTCCCACGGAATTCCCGAACCGTTGCCACACATCCCGCCCGGGACCGCGAATCACACCTGCCGCGCACTTTCCCCGGCCGTCCGCGCGGCGTGAATTCATCGCGTTTTACGCACGTCCTACTTCCGGACGAACCGGTGCTGTTTCCGGACGAACAGGTGACGGCCCCGGACGAATCGGTCGCTCACCCGTACGCGTATCGCACCGCGCCCCGTTCCGTGTCCCTCCGGCTCGTACGGAGCCCCGTGGCTAGCATCGGCCCATGGGCACGGACACCGCCGAGGCCGCCGGCGCACCGGCGCCGGTGCGCCGGCGGGGCCGGGTGGTCGTGGAATGGCTGACGACCACCGACCACAAGAAGATCGGGCACCTCTATCTGGTCACGTCGTTCGTCTTCTTCCTGATCGCCGGGCTGATGGCGATGCTGATGCGGGCGGAGCTGGCCCGCCCCGGGCTCCAGCTGGTCACCAACCAGACGTTCAACCAGGCGTTCACCCTGCACGGCACGATCATGCTGCTGCTCTTCGCGACGCCGACCTTCGCGGGCTTCGCCAACGAGATCGTGCCGCTGCAGATCGGCGCGCCGGACGTGGCCTTCCCGCGGCTGAACATGTTCTCGTACTGGCTGTTCCTCTTCGGCGGGCTGATGGTGCTCGGCTCACTGATCGTGCCGACCGGCCCCGCCGCCTTCGGCTGGACCGCGTACGCGCCGCTCAACAGCCTGGAACGCTCCCCCGGCCCCGGCATCGACCTGTGGATCATGGGGCTGGCCCTGTCCGGCTTCGGCACGATCCTCACCTCCGTGAACTTCCTGGCGACGATCATCGGGATGCGGGCGCCGGGAATGACGATGTTCCGGATGCCGATCTTCACCTGGAACATCCTGTTCACGACGATCCTGGTGCTGGTGGCCTTCCCGGTACTGGCGGCGGCGCTGCTGGTGCTGGAGTCGGACCGGCGCTTCGGCTCGGTGGTCTTCGAGGCCGGGAACGGCGGCGCGCTGCTGTGGCAGCACCTGTTCTGGTTCTTCGGCCATCCCGAGGTCTACATCATCGCGCTGCCGTTCTTCGGCATCATCACGGAGATCATCCCGGTCTTCTCCAGGAAGCCGGTCTTCGGCTATCTGACCCTCGTCGGGGCCACGATGGCGATCACCGGACTCTCGGTGGTGGTGTGGGCCCACCACATGTTCGCCACCGGCGCCGTACTGCTGCCCTTCTTCTCGCTGCTGTCGTTCCTGATCGCCGTGCCGACCGGGGTGAAGTTCTTCAACTGGAGCGGCACGATGCTCAAGGGCTCGCTGTCGTTCGAGACGCCGATGCTGTGGGCGGTCGGCTTCCTGGTGTCGTTCCTCCTGGGCGGGCTGACCGGCGTCATCATCGCCTCACCCCCGATGGACTTCCACGTGACCGACTCGTACTTCATCGTGGCCCACTTCCACTACACGGTCTTCGGCACGGTCGTCTTCGCGATGTTCGCCGGCTTCTACTTCTGGTGGCCGAAGTTCACCGGCAGGCTCCTCGACGAGCGCCTCGGGAAGATCCACTTCTGGACGCTCTTCCTCGGCTTCCAGATCACCTTCCTGGTCCAGCACTGGCTGGGCGCGGAGGGCATGCCCCGCCGGTACTCCGACTACCTGGCCGCCGACGGCTTCACCGCGCTGAACACCGTCTCCACGATCGGCGCCTTCCTGCTCGGCGCGTCCACGCTGCCGTTCCTCTACAACGTCTGGAAGACCCAGAAGTACGCCGAGAAGGTCACCGCCGACGACCCGTGGGGGTTCGGCCGGTCGCTGGAGTGGGCGACGTCCTGCCCGCCGCCGAGACACAACTTCACCACCATCCCCCGGGTGCGCTCCGAGTCACCCGCGTTCGACCTGCACCACCCGGAGTTCGCGCAACTGCGTCCGGCGGTGCCGGAGTCCCCGCACGACGACGTCAGCCGGCGGCGTCCAGAGCCCGGCCCAGGCGGTCCCGCACGGTCCTGATGTGCTCGGTCAGCCCCACCGGCTCGACCACCTCGAAGTCGAAGCCCATCAGCACCACGTGAACGACCATCACGTCCAGACTTCCGGCACCGGTGCGCAGCAGGCAGCTGCCGGGCCCCTCGGCCTCCAGCAACCCGGTGGAGGGCGAGACGACCGCGGCCGCGCGCTCGACGGGTACCAGCAGTCTGATCACCGCCGTCTCCGCGTACGTCGCCGTCGACACCCCCCGGGACACATAGGCGGCGAGGTCCTCGGCGGGCGGGGTGCGCGGCGGGACGCGCGGCCCGTGCGGCGGTCGCGGGGTGACCCGGTCGACGCGGAAGGTGCGCCAGTCCTCGCGGTCGACGTCCCAGGCGACGAGGTACCAGCGGCGCTCGGTGCAGACGAGCCGGTGGGGGTCCACGGTCCGCCGGCTCGTCGAGCCGTTGTGGTCGCGGTACGCGAAGCGCAGCCGCTCGCCGTCGCGACAGGCGTTCGCCAGCTCGGTCAGGACGGAGGGGTCCACCTGGTCCCGCGGTGCGCGCAGCATCGGCACCGTGAAGGCGTTGAGCGCGCCGACCCGGCGGCGCAGCCGGTGCGGCAGCACCTGTTCGAGCTTGGCCAGGGCTCGTACGGACGCCTCCCCGATGCCCTCGACGCCGTTCCCCGCCGCGGTGCGCAACCCGACGGCGACGGCGACGGCCTCGTCGTCGTCGAGCAGCAGGGGCGGCAGTTCGGCACCGGCTCCGAGCTGGTAGCCCCCTCCGGTGCCGGGGCTGGCGTTGACCGGGTAGCCGAGTTCGCGCAGCCGGTCGACGTCCCGGCGCACGGTGCGCGCTGTGACGCCCAGCCGGTCGGCGAGTTCGGCCCCGGACCAGTCACGGTGGGCCTGCAACAAGGACAGCAGACGCAGGAGTCGCGCCGAGGTCTGCATCATGCGGGCCAGTCTGCCGCCGATCGCGGACACCCGCTGTCCTGATAAGGGATCTCACGCCCGGCGCGGTCCCGGTCGTGTCCCGGGCGTCAGCCGTACGCACAGGTCGTTGCCGGCGGTGTAGCAGGGCGCCGCCCGGTAGCCCGTCCCCTCGTGGGCCGGATACACGAAGACGCTCCGCCGGTCCCAGAGGTCGTCGAGGATGCGGGAGATCCGCACCGGCTCGGCACCTTCCGAGGGCCGCAGCCACAGGGTCCACGAACGCTCCCCGTCCACGCCCGGCCCGGCGAGCGTCGCGTACGGCAGCGTGAGGGCGAAGCGCCCGCCCCCACCGGCGGCCGCCGGCACCCGGTGGACGGCCCCGCCCAGCCGGGCCTCCCCCACGGCGCCCGCGCCGAGCACCGCCCCGTACAGCACGCCCTCGATCGTGCAGGCCCCCCGAGCCACGCCGATGTCCCCTGCCTCGGCGTGCGGGTGGCGCAGCCAGCAGCGCACCGCGAGCCGCCCGTCGGCGGTCGGGTACGGGACCCGGGCCGTGATCCGGCCCGCCTGCGGGGCCCGGCCGACCAGGGCCCGCAGATCGCGGATGCCGGGCACTACCGCCGAACCGTCGTCCGTGTACGCGTCCCAGTGCCCTTCGGCGAGTTCGACGGTGCTGGGCAGCACGGCCCGGGAGTGGCTGCCGCCCGCCGGGGTCAGCGGTAGCCGGACGGCGTCCGCGGTGCCGCCGCCGCGCCTGCGCAGGACGAGCGAGGCGTCCGGGGCGCCCGGGCCTGCGATGTCGAAGGTGACACCGCCGGCCGCGTCCGCGATGCAGTCGGCGCGCCGTGCCGACCCTCCCCCGGTGGGCGCGGTCATGCCGGCCTCCCCTTGCGGACGGTGTCTGCGGCCCGGTACCGCAGTGCGTACGCCGCGTCCAGTACGGCGCCGCGCGAGCGGTGCACGACGTCCCGGAGCGCGGACCGGGAGCGGACGCGCGCGCCCCGGGCGACCAACTCGGCGAACAGCGCCTCGTGCCGCTCCGCGATCCGCGCCGGGTCGAACCGCCGGGACGCCTTCAGCGCCGCCGCACCGGTCCTCCGCCGCAGGTCGTCGTCGTCGATCAGGGCGAGCAGGGCGTCGGCGACCGCGTCCTCGTCGCCCACGGGCACGAGCAGTCCGTCGACGCCGTCGTCGATGATCTCGCGCGGGCCGTGCGGGCAGTCGGTGGAGACGACGGGCAGGCCGCAGCGCATCGCCTCGACGATCGTCATGCCGAAGGACTCCCTGTCCGAGGTCACCGCGGCGATGGAGCCCTTGACCCACTCCGGCTCCAGCGGGTGGACCGGCCCCATCAGGAAGACGTGGTTGTGCAGACCGCGCCGGGCGATCAGGGTCAGCAGCGCCTCGCGTTCGTTGCCGGTGGCGTCGCCGCCGCCGTAGATCCGCAGCCGCCAGTCGGGGCGCGCGGCGACGACCTTGGAGAATGCCTTGACGAGCAGGTCGTAGCGCTTGACCTTGAGCAGCCGGCCGGCCGCGACGACCCAGGTGCTGTGCCCGTCCGCGGGGGCCAGGGCCGGCGCCGGCACGCTGTTGGGCACGGCCTCGATCCGTACGTCCGGCAGCCGCAGACGCGTCCGGTAGGCCCGGGCGTCGGCCTCCGTCACGGTGGTGACCGCGTCGAGCAGGGCGTAGCGGTGGGCGATCTCGCGGCGCAGACGGTAGTCGTGGCTGTCCAGGGTCAGGTGCTCCTGGCCCACGCGGACCGGGCCGCGGGGAGCCTGGCGGGTGATGTGGACGTTGAGCCCGGGGCGGGTGCCGACGACGACGTCGGCCTGCAGGGACCTCAGGTACGCGGCGATGCGCACGTCCGTGAGGCGGCTGTACTGCCTCCAGCGCCCGTCGCCCCGCGGGAAGACCCGGGCGGGGCGGGTGTAGTCGGGGTCGGTGCCGTCGTATGTGGGGCTGCCCTGCCGGAGGTCGAGGAGGTGACGCATGGTCACGCCCGGCGGTGCGCCCAGGGTCGGCTCCTCGCGGTGGCGGAAGACCGAGACGATCTCCACGTCGTGCCGCTCGGCCAGGGTGGCGGCGAGGGTGAACGTCGTGCGGATCGTCCCGCCGATTCCGTAGGCGTTGTGGAGCAGGAACGAGATGTGCATGCGGTGCCGCTCCCCCTGGCGATGTGGTGGCCGGGACGGGACTTCGCCGGGCCCGGGGATCCGGAGGGTGGCCGGGGGACTCGGGTTCCCCGTCCGGTCCCTACTGTGGGCGATCCGACCGCTCCCGTCCTGTCGGCATGCCGGGGCCGTGCGTAACGGTCGGTGCTGACCGGCGTGTCGCCGCCCGGGCCGCGACCGCTCACGATTTGCCGCGACCGCTCACGATTTGTCGATGTGTCTACGTGACGATCTGTCGTCCTGAGGACCCCGTCGCGTGACTCTTGCCCCGAGTCTCCCGTTGTGCTCGTTACGAGCCGGGAACCGCCCGGCGCACCACCACGCACCGAGTCCGAGGAGCAACCCGTGCCGCGCATGCTCGACGTCAGCGAGGACGTACGCGCCGAGATCGGCGACGAAGAAGCCGACCGGCTGCTCGCCGGCGAGAACGCCCCGGGCAGCTACGACTGCACCTCCTGCCGCACCCCGGGCGACTCCGAGCAGGAGCGGACCAGCACCGTACTGTTCGTGGGCGAGGAGACCGCCGTCCTCGCCTTCGCCCACGCCAGCTGCATCCCCTCCCAGGTCGTCCAGGTCGCCGAGGAACAGCTCAAGGGCGCCGTCCGCTCCATCACCGGCGAGGCCGCGGACCCGGCCGGCCACCGGCCGCAGGCGGTCCACCCCGGCCACCAGCCGGGGCACGGCATGCCGGCCGCCCCCCGGGAACAGGCGGTGCTCGGCGTGACCAGCGGCCTGGTCCTGATCGGCGACGAGCTGCACCCCGCGCTCGTCGTGGAGCCGACCGCACCCATCGCCCGCCCCGGCAGCCTCGGCGAGGGCGGCGACGACTTCCTGCCGCTGCTGATCGAGCAGGGCTTCCTGCCGGTCTCCACGGTCGACCAGCTGCCCCCCGTGCTGCACGGGTGGTCGGTACTGCTCGCCATGGGGCAGCTGCACGCCGTACTCCAGCCGGGCACCGGCGGGAGCGGCCAGGCCGCCTGGTGGCAGGCCCACCAGCCGCTGCAGGTGACGGACGGCTGGCGCACCGCAGCCAACAAGTCGCACAAGGTCCTCGTCTTCGCCGCCCCGGTCGGTTCGATCGGCCAGCAGCCGCGCGAGGACCTGCTCCGCGACGCTCTCGACAAGGCCGCGGCGAACGGCCGGCTGGTCGCCGCGGCGATGCCGCTCGCGGGCACCTGAGGGCTGCGGGCCCGGTGCCGGACGCGGACCGGGGCGTGCGCCCCCCGTACCCCCGCCGAACTGCGTTTTCCGGGTCGGGCCCGCATCCGACGGGCATCGGGGTCGTTGGCCCCTATGTGCACACAGACGACCCCACCCACCGGCCGTACGAGAGCCGGAACGCCTCGGCCACCCCGATCTACGACGCGCTGTACTCCGAGTACCGAAGGGCCTTCCGGACACTGCCCGGTGACCGTACGGGCGAGGAGGATCTCGCCTTCAGGGGCTTCGGCACCGGTCGGCACGGCAACGGCGCCGGTCTCGGCGCCGTTGCCGGCGGCCGGCTCAGCCCCTGGCCGGCCGGGTTCCGGCAGCACGCGGCGGGGCTCCACGCCCGCGCGCTGCCGCCCGCGCCCCGCAGGGGGCTGTGACCCGCGGTGGAACGCGAACGGCCGGGACGGCATCCGTCCCGGCCGTTCGGCGTGTGTGCCGAGTGTCCCGCGTCCGTGCGGGCTCGGTGGAGTGCGCGCAGCCCGGGGCCGTCCGGGCGCAGGGCGGCGCGGTGCGCGCCCGCAGTGCCCTGGGCGCGGCGCGCCCCGCGGGTCACTTCTTCTTGGACCGCTTCTCCCGGACCCGCACCGAGATGTGGATGGGGGTGCCCTCGAAGCCGAACTCCTCGCGCAGCCTGCGCTCCACGAAGCGGCGGTAGCCGTGCTCCAGGAAGCCGGAGGCGAAGAGCACGAAGCGCGGCGGCTTGGTACCGGCCTGCGTACCGAACAGGATCCGGGGCTGCTTGCCGCCGCGGATCGGGTGGGGGTGTGCGGAGACCAGCTCGCCGAGGAAGGCGTTGAGCCTGCCGGTCGGCACCCGGGTCTCCCAGCCCGCCAGCGCCGTCTCGATCGCCGGGACCAGCTTCTCCATGTGCCGGCCGGTCGCGGCCGAGACGTTCACCCGCGGCGCCCAGGAGACCTGCTGCATCTCCGTCTCGATCTCGCGCTCCAGGTAGTAGCGGCGCTCCTCGTCGAGGGTGTCCCACTTGTTGTAGGCGATGACAAGCGCACGGCCCGCCTCGACGGCCATGGTGATGATCCGCTGGTCCTGGACCGAGATGGACTCGCTGGTGTCGATCAGTACGACGGCGACCTCGGCCTTCTCGACGGCGGCCGCGGTGCGCAGCGAGGCGTAGTAGTCCGCGCCCTCCTGGAGGTGCACCTTCTTGCGGATGCCCGCGGTGTCCACGAACTTCCAGGTCGTGCCACCGAGTTCGATGAGTTCGTCGACCGGGTCGCGGGTGGTGCCGGCCATCTCGTTGACGACGACCCGCTCCTCGCCGGCCACCTTGTTCAGCAGGGACGACTTCCCGACGTTCGGACGGCCGATGAGGGCGATACGGCGCGGGCCGCCGACGGCGGTGCCGAAGGTCTGGGCGGGGGCGTCGGGGAGGGCCTTGAGCACCTCGTCGAGCAGGTCGCCGGTGCCACGGCCGTGCAGCGCCGACACCGGGAACGGCTCGCCCAGACCCAGGGACCAGAGCATGGCGGCGTCGGCCTCGGCGGACGGGCCGTCGACCTTGTTGGCAGCCAGCACGACGGGCTTCCCCGCACGGCGCAGCAGCTTCACGACGGCCTCGTCGGTGTCGGTGGCGCCGACGGTGGCGTCCACGACGAAGACGACGGCGTCGGCGGCCTCGATGGCGAACTCGGCCTGGGCGGCCACGGAGGCGTCGATGCCGAGGACGTCCTGCTCCCAGCCGCCGGTGTCGACGACCTTGAAGCGGCGGCCCGCCCACTCGGCCTCGTACGTGACCCGGTCACGGGTGACCCCGGGCTTGTCCTCGACGACGGCCTCGCGGCGGCCGATGAAGCGGTTCACCAGGGTCGACTTGCCGACATTGGGACGGCCGACGACGGCGAGGACGGGCAGCGGGCCGTGGCCGGCCTCCTCGATGGCGCCCTCGACGTCCTCGAGGTCGAAGCCCTCCTCCGCGGCGAGCTCCATGAACTCCGTGTACTCGGTGTCGCCGAGTGCCCCGTGGTCGTGCTGGTCGTTCATGAAGTCCGTTCCTCGTTCATTCGTGGTCGGTGAACCGGGCCCGTGCGGCCGCGGCCCACTACTGAAGTCTCGCTCAGCGCCCGCTGAGGCGCTTGGCGTTTTCCAGGTGGGCGGTGAGCCGTTCCTGGATGCGTACGGTCGCCTCGTCGAGCGCCTTGCGGGTGCGCCGCCCGCTGCCGTCACCGGGCTCGAAGGGCTCGCCGAAGACGATGTCGAAGCGGCTGCGCAGCGGGGGCAGCGCCGGTATCAACCGTCCTCCGCGCTCGCCGCCTCCCAGCACGGCGACCGGGACGATCGGGGCCCCGGTGCGCACGGCGAAGTACGCGAGCCCGGCGCGGATGGCGGTGAAGTCGCCGCCTCCTCGGGTGCCCTCGGGGAAGATCCCGAGGACGCCGCCGTTCTCCAGCACGCCGAGGGCGTTGGTCACGGCGGCCCGGTCCGTGCTCGTACGGTCCACCTTGAGCTGACCGATCCCGGTCAGGAAGGGGTCGAGGGGGCCGACGAACGCCTCCTTCTTGATGAGGAAGTGCACCGGCCTGGGCGCCGTGCCCATGAGCATCGGACCGTCGATGTTGTGGGCGTGGTTTACGGCGAGGATGACGGGCCCGGTGGCCGGCACCTGCCAGGCGCCCAGCACCCGGGGCCGCCACAGCGTGTTCATGAGGCCGATGCCGATGGCCCGGCCGACGGCGGCGCCCCTCGCGGACGGAACGGTCACTTCGCGGCCCGCTTCTCCTCAACGAGAGCGACGACACACTCGATGACCTGCTTGAGCGTGAGATCGGTGGTGTCGACCTCGACGGCGTCGTCCGCCTTGGCCAGCGGGGAGGCCTTCCGGCTGGAGTCCGCGGCGTCCCGCTTGATCAGCGCCTCGCGGGTGGACGCGACATCGCGCGCCTCCTTGCCCTTCAGCTCCCCGCTGCGGCGGGCCGCGCGGGCCTCCGGGGAGGCGGTGAGGAAGATCTTCACATCGGCGCCGGGGAGGACGGTGGTGCCGATGTCCCGGCCCTCGACGACGATGCCCTTCCTGGCGGCTCCGGCGATGGTCCGCTGCAGCTCGGTGATCCGGGCGCGCACCTCGGGGACCGCGCTGACGGCACTCACCTTGGAGGTCACGTCCTGGGTGCGGATCGGGCCGGAGGCGTCCGCTCCGTCGACGCTGATCGTCGGGGCGAGCGGATCCGTGCCCGACTCGATCACCGGCTTGTCGCAGACGGTCGCGACGGCCGCGGGGTCGTCCACGTCGACGCCGTTGGTCAGCATCCACCAGGTGATCGCCCGGTACTGGGCGCCGGTGTCCAGGTAGCTGAGACCCAGCTCTGCGGCGACCGCCTTGGAGGTGCTCGACTTGCCCGTGCCGGAGGGGCCGTCGATGGCGACGATCACGGATTCCACGGTGTCGGAGACCTTCCTGAAGCTGGTGTGCGGGCAGGCCGGAATGCCAAGGTGCCCTGCACAAGGTTACCGAGTGCGGGACGGGCCCCATGCACCGCTTCCCGGACCGGCCGGCAGGGCCCGGGAAGCAGCCGCCCCAGGGGTCACTGGCGCAGGGCCCAGCCCCGCTCCCGCAGCGCCGCCGCCAGCACAGGGGCGGCCGAGGGCTCCACCATGAGCTGGACCAGACCCGCCTGCTGCCCGGTGGCGTGCTCGATACGGACGTCCTCGATGTTGACGCCCGCGCTGCCCGCGTCGGCGAAGATGCGGGCGAGCTCTCCCGGCCGGTCGCCGATGAGGACGGCGACGGTCTCGTACACGGCCGGGGCGGCGCCGTGCTTGCCGGGGACGCGCTCGCGGCCCGCGTTGCCGCGGCGCAGGACGTCCTCGACCCCACCCGCCCCCTCGCGCCGCTTGTCCTCGTCGGAGGACTGCAGGGCGCGCAGGGCGCGCACCGTCTCGTCCAGGTCCGCGGCGACGCCCGCGAGGACGTCGGCGACGGGGCCGGGATTGGCGGAGAGGATGTCGATCCACATCCGGGGGTCGGAGGCCGCGATCCGGGTCACGTCGCGGATGCCCTGCCCGCACAGCCGTACGGCCGTCTCGTCCGCGTCGGCCAGCCGCGCCGCGACCATGGACGAGATCAGCTGGGGCGTGTGCGAGACCAGCGCGACCGCGCGGTCGTGGGCGTCTGCGTCCATCACCACGGGGACGGCGCGGCAGAGCGCGACCAGTTCCAGCGCCAGGTTCAGCACCTCGGTGTCGGTCTCCCGGGTCGGCGTGAGCACCCAGGGCCGCCCTTCGAAGAGATCGGCGGTGGCCGCCAGTGGCCCGGAACGCTCCTTGCCCGACATGGGGTGCGTGCCGATGTACGCCGAGATGTCGACACCCAGCGCCTCCAGCTCGCGCCGGGGACCGCCCTTGACACTGGCCACGTCGAGGTAGCCGCGCGCGGTCCCGGCGCGCATCGCCTCGGCGAGCGTCGCGGGCACATGAGCGGGCGGCACGGCGACGACCGCGAGGTCGACGGGGCCCTCGGGGGGCTCGTCGGTGCCCGCGCCGAGCGCGGCCGCGGTCCTCGCCCGGGCGGGGTCGTGGTCCGTGAGGTGGACGGCGACCCCGCGCCCGGCGAGCGCGAGGGCCGCCGAGGTGCCGATCAGGCCGGTTCCGATGACGAGGGCGGTTCTCACTGGGCGATGTCCTTGCGAAGGGCGGCGGCGGCACCGAGGTAGACGTGCGCGATCCGGGACTTGGGCAGGTCGGACTCGATATGGGCGAGTATGCGCACGACGCGGGGCATCGCTCCGGCGATGTCGAGTTCCTGGGCGCAGATGAGGGGCACGTCGACGATGCCGAGGCCGCGCGCGGCGGCGGCCGGGAACTCGCTGTGCAGGTCCGGTGTGGCCGTGAACCAGATGCTGATCAGGTCGTCCGCCGTGAGCCCGTTGCGCTCCAGGATGGCGGAGAGCAGTGCACCGACCTGCTCGTCCATGTGCCCGGCCTCGTCCCGTTCCAGCTGGACGGCTCCCCGGACGGCTCGTACCGCCACCTCGTGCTCCTCCTCGGCCTCGACTCCGCGGCCACGGACCCGCGGATACTCCGATCAGCCTAGTGCCGCGTCGGGCAGGGCCTGCCGGGCGAGCCCCGGCGGACGGGGCGCCGACCGGGCGGGGCCATGGTGGCCGGCCCGCGCGGGGCGCGACCGCCGCGGACCGGCCAGGGGGGCTGTGCCGTGTCAGATCCGCTGCTGCCGGATGATCTCCTCCAGCGAGGCGCCCTGCGGCAGCTGCCCTGACGGGGTCAGCCTGTCGACGGCCTGCGGCAGGGACTGCGCGATCCGGTCGGCCGCCTGCTGAGGTGTCAGCCCGGTGTCCCGGGCGACCTTGTCGAGGGTCTCGTTCGGCAGCGCCTCGGCGATCTGCCCGCCGCTGACCTGCTGGTTCTGTCCCGTACCGATCCATGACTGGGCCTGTTCCGCAAGCCCGGACCGGGCCAGCACGTCGAGCAGCCCACCGAGCGGGTTGCCTGCGGACCCCCCACCGGCCCCGGCGGTCGCTCCCGCCGCTCCTGCCGCTCCGCTCCGGCCGTTGCCGGTGAGCGCGCCGAGGAGCGCGCCCAGGATGTCCCCTCCGGAGGTTCCGCCCTGCCCGCCGCCGAGGAGGCCGCCCAGAAGGCCGCCGAGATCGTTACCCGCCATGGTCCTGCCTTTCGCGCGGGGAAATGGTAGACAACGGTCAATGTCACCCACGGCGGCACCTGCCGCCACTCGGGCTATCACGCGGTGTCGTCCGGTTGGACACGGGCTGTGACCTCGGCTTGCATGGACATCCCACTGCCCGGTCCGTCCCGCGGGAGGCGCCGATGAAGCGCGCAGGGCCGCTGATCACGCTCTTCGCCGGACTGCTGCTCGGCCTGTTCATGCTGTCGCTCAACGCCACGACCGGCGAACCCGCTCCCACGTCGCTCGACCGGTCGACCACGAGCCCACCCCCGAGCCCGGTTCCCCCGACGGGCCCGGCCGCCAGCCCACCCGTGCAGCCCAGGGTGCCCGCGGTCCGGTCGCCGTCCCCGACGCCACCCCCGGACGCCAAGTACGCGGGGCGCACCCAGGACGACAGGGCCTCCGTCGCCATCACCCTGCGCAAGGGAAAGGCCGTCGCGTACTACTGCGACGGCCGTACGCAGGAGGCATGGCTGCGCGGCGACGTGGCCGCGGACGGGAGCATGCGCCTGAAGAGCAGGACCGGGGCGACGCTCGACGGCACCGTGAACGAGGACCGGGTCGAAGGGACGGTCACGGTCCGGAACGCCGGCCACCCGTTCACCGCCGCCCGTGCGGCCAAGCCCGCCGGTGTGTACCGCGCCACCGCGGAGGTGCGGGGGACCAAGGTCGACGGCGGGTGGATCGTGCTGCAGAACGGCCGTCAGGTCGGCGTCGTCAACCGCGACGGCGAGCCCGCCGCCGCTCCCCCGATCGACCCGGGCACGGGCGCCGTCACGATCGACGGCGAGCAGATCACCGCCCGCCCCGTCACCCCCTGAGCATCCCCGAGGTGCAGCCATGAGCGTGGACCCGAACGCACGGCCCCAGGACCTCCCGCCCGGCGGGCCGGACGGCCGGACCCTGCGCGGACCGGCGCGGATCGCCGTCCCGGTGCTGGTCGGAGCCGCGGTGGCGGTGGTCCTCGGGGTGTACGGCAGATTCCACGACCCGGCAGGGACCGCGTTCAACCTCGCCGGTTTCAGCAGCACAGGCGCGGTGAAGTCGTGGCTGGCGACGGCGGCCCTCGCGTTCGGACTGGTGCAGCCGGTGTCGGCGCTCGTGATGTACGGCAGGCTGCCGGGTGTACGACCCGCCTCCTGGACACCGGTACTGCACCGCTGGTCGGGCCGGGTGGCCTTCCTCCTCGCCGTGCCGGTGGCGGTGCACTGCCTGTACGCCCTGGGTTATCAGACGCAGAGCGCCCGCGCGGCCTGGCACTCCCTGCTGGGGTGCTTCTTCTTCGGCGCGTTCAGCGCGAAGATGTTGCTGTTGCGCATCGAACGGCTGCCCGGGTGGCTGCTGCCCGTCGTCGGCGGACTGGTCTTCGCCGCGCTCACGGTCCTGTGGCTCACCTCGGCGCTGTGGTTCTTCCGCACCTTCGGAGTGACGACATGACGGACGGCACACGCTGCAGCTCGACGAACGGCCGCACCGGCACGGAGGGCGTGGCCCGGCGGACGGTGGTGCGGGCGGGGGCGGCGGGCGCCCTGGCGGTGACGGCTGCGGGCTGCAGCCGCTACGGCGAGGAGGACGGCGGCGGGGCGTCCCCGCCGCCCACGCCGGAGGCGACCGGCGGCCCGGCGCAGCCACCGGCCGCCGGGGGCGCGCCCCTCGGCACCACGTCCGAGGTGCCGGAAGGCGGCGGGAAGGTCTTCAAGGCCGAGAAGGTCGTCGTGACCCAGCCGGTGGCCGGGGAGTTCAAGGCGTTCTCCGCGGTCTGCACCCACCAGGGCTGTCTCGTCGACAAGGTGGAGAACGGCACCATCGACTGCCCCTGCCACGGAAGCGAGTTCGCTGCCGAGGACGGCGCGGTGGTGAAGGGGCCCGCGACCCGGCCGCTTGGGGAGAGGCGGATCGCCGTCTCCGGGGGCGAGATCCGGCTCGCCTAGGCGGTCTCCGGAACGAGATCCGGCTCGCCCAGGCGGTCTCCGGAACGAGATCCGGCTCGCCCAGGCGGTCTCCGGAACGAGATCCGGCTCGCCCAGGCCGTGCCCGACACACGGCGCAGTCCGCCCGGCACATCCCGCCCGGCAGACGGGCGGGATGTGCCGGACACGGCCCGCTGCCCCGACCGGAGGCTCGCTCCTCGGGCCCGCCGTGGGTGCCGCCATCTGCCGGGAGCGTCCCAGTCGGCACGACCGGGCGGGGACGTCCGCGCCGACGTCTGCCGGCGCGGGCGACCGGGGGCGCCCGCCGGCTCCCGGCCGCGGAGCCCCGACGCGGCGCACCCCGAGCTTGATAGGCAAGTGACCACTTGCCTATCCTGCGGTCGTGGCCGACGACCTTTTCCGAGCCCTGGCCGACCCCACCCGCCGCACCATCCTCGACGAGCTCGCGGAGAGGTCCGGACAGACGCTGTTCGAGATCTGTGCGCGACTGGGCATGAGGCACGGGCTCGGCATCTCGCGCCAGGCGGTCTCCCAGCACCTCGCCGTGCTGGAGGCCGCAGGGCTCGTCGAGACCAGGCGGGAGGGCCGCTGCAAGTTCCACGACCTGAACACCGCCCCGCTGCGGCACATCGCCGAGCGATGGCCCCTACCCGGGGCACCCGACCCGGAGGACGGCACCCCATGAAGATCCATCTGACCAGCGTCTTCGTCGACGACCAGGCCAGGGCCCTGCGCTTCTACACCGAGATCCTCGGCTTCGTGAAGAAGCACGACGTCCCGGTGGGCGATCAGGACCGGTGGCTGACCGTCGTCTCCCCCGACGAGCCGGACGGCACCGAACTCCTCCTGGAACCCGCCCGCCACCCGGCCGCCAGGACCTACCGCGACGCGCTCGTCGAGGACGGCATCCCACTCGCCCAGTTCGCCGTCGACGACGTGCAGGCGGAGCACGAGCGGCTGAGCGCCCTCGGTGTCCGCTTCACCCAGCAGCCCCTGGAGATGGGCCCCGTCACCACCGCCGTCCTCGACGACACCTGCGGCAACCTGATCCAGATCGCGTCGCGGCCGCGGTAGGCGGGCGGCCGCGTGCGGGGCCCTCCCGGACGGTCCCCTCCCGCGCCCGTCGCCGTGCCGCCGGGAGCTCCGCCACCGCACCCGGGAGCCCCGTTCAGCCCGCACCCCGGCCCGCGGGCAGCGGCGCGTAGCCTTCGCCCATGACTCCCGAGGACCTGGTGCGCGACCACACGATCTACTCCTGCGTCATGGGTTCACGGGCCTTCGGCCTGGCCACGGACGGCAGCGACACCGACCTGCGCGGTGTCTTCCTCGCGCCCACCGCCCTGTACTGGCGCTTCGACAAGCCGCCGACGCACACCGGGGGACCCGCGGCGGAGCAGTTCTCATGGGAGCTGGAACGCTTCTGCGAGCTGGCGCTGCGGGCCAATCCGAACGTCCTGGAGTGCCTGTACTCCCCGCTGGTCGTGCGCGTCGACGACACCGGCCGTGAACTGCTGGCGCTGCGCGAGGCGTTCCTGTCCCGGCAGGCCCACGGGACGTTCGTGCGGTACGCCCTCGGCCAGCGGCGCAAACTGGACGCCGACGTACGGCAGCACGGCTTTCCGCGCTGGAAGCACGCGATGCACCTGCTGCGGCTGCTGGGGAGCTGCCGCGATCTGCTCCGTACGGGCCGGCTGGTGATCGACGTGGGCGAGGAACGGGAGCGGCTGCTGGCGGTGAAGCGGGGCGAAGTGCCCTGGCCCGAGGTCGAGTCCTGGATGACCCGGCTGGCCGGGGAGGCCGACGCGGCCGCGGACGGAACCCCGCTCCCGGCCGAACCGGACCGGGCGCGGGTCGAGGACTTCCTGGTCCGGGTACGGCAGGCGTCAGCGCTGCGGGAGGTCCAGCCGGGTCCGGACGACGAGGTCGTGCAGGTCGTCGCCGGCGGTGGCCTCGCCGGGCAGTGACGAGCGCGCACGGGCCTCGTCCAGGACGGAGTGCAGTTCCTCCACCTCGGCGCGGACGGCCTCGGTGTCCACGAGTGCCGCCCCGTGCTCGGCCTCCCTCTTCGCCGCGATCAGCTCGGGCAGCCGGGCCGGTGCCGCCACCTCGCCGAGCAGCGTGGGCAGATGGGCGACGACCTCGCCCGAGCGCATCAGATGGATGCCGGTGAGCAGCGCCCGGTAGGTGTAGAGCAGGGGCTTCAGCTCGCCGGTCTTCTCGAACAGCCGCCACTGGGTGCCGGCGAACCCGCGGTAGTGGTGGGCGTGGTGCGCGGTCAGCACCCCGGGCGCGAGCGCGACGAGCTCTCCGTGGGCCGCCGAGGTGTGGGCGACCAGCGGTGAGAGCAGCTGCTCCAGCACATAGCCGTTGCGCCGCAGCATCAGCCGCACGAACTTTCTGAGGTCGTGTGTGACGAGGTCCATCTCGACCCCGTCCCTGACCCACATCAGGGACCGGGTCTCGTCCGGTTCGCGCAGTCCGACCAGGTCCTCCACCGGCAGCAGATGGACTCCGCGCAGATCCACGTCCGAGTCGCGGGACGGAAAGCCGTAGAGGTGCGCGCCGGAGACCGTGGCGAAGAGCAGCGGGTGGGGCTGTTCCCGGACGATCGGGGCGAGTTCGGCGGGGTGGAGGGCGAGGGTCATGGCTCAAGCGTCCCAGAGGGCGCCGAGCGTCAGCAGCTCGCTCCGGTACTCGATGCGCTCCTCCCACTCCTTGGGCCAGGCCCGGGCACCGAGGTGGGCTCCGGCGAAAGCGCCGGCGAGGCAGGCGATCGAGTCGGAGTCGCCCCGGGTGCAGGCGGCCCGGCGCAGCGCCGTCAGCGGCTCCTCGGGGAAGAGAAGGAAACAGTGCAGGGCGGTCGCGAGGGCCTCCTCCGCGATCCAGCCGTCCCCGGTGGCGAGGCACGGATCGGTCTCCGGGTCGGCGTCCCGCAGGGCGGCGGCCAGGCGCTCCAGCGCCGTCAGGCATTCGTCCCAGCCGCGTTCGATGAAAGCCTCGGGCGTGGCGTCGTGGGCGTACGTCCAGAGGTCGCCGAGCCACTGGCGGTGGTAGCGGGAGCGGTTCTCGTACGCGTACGACCGGAGCCGGCCGACGAGGCCGAGCGGTTCCGTGCCGCGGGCGAGCAGGTGGACGGCCCGCGCCGTGAGATCGGAGGCGGCCAGCGCGGTCGGGTGGCCGTGGGTGAGCGCGGCCTGGAGCTGGGCGGCTCCGGCGCGCTGCCCGTCGCTGAGGCCGGGCACGAGCCCGACGGGCGCGACGCGCATGTTGGCCCCGCAGCCCTTGGACGCGATCTGGCTGGCCTCCTGCCAGGGCATGTCGCTGTCGAGCTTGTGGCAGGCGACCAGGCAGGTGCGGCCGGGTGCACGGTTGTTGTCGGGCGAGTGGTACCAGTCCACGAACTCCTCGCGCACCGGCCGGGTCAGCCGCAGCGGGGCGAGCAGTCCCCGGTCCGTGGCCGTGCGGATGCCGCGGGCGAGGGCCAGCGTCATCTGGGTGTCGTCGGTGACCACCGCGGACCTCGGCAGGTCCATCTCGCGCCAGGGCCCGAACGTGGCGAGGATCGAGGGCACGTCCTTGAACTCGGTGGGGAAGCCGAGCGCGTCGCCGAGCGCCAGCCCGACGAGGGTGCCGGTGGCGGCCTGCTTGGTGGCGGTCCGCGTGGCCGCCAGGTCGGTCGTGTCCGTCATGTCGAATGCCGTCCTTCCGGTCGCAGTAGCGGGGGGTGCAGGGCGTTGGCCGGCCCCGCGCGGTAGAGTGCGGCCGGTTTTCCCCGGCCGCCGGTCAGGCGCGCGCCTCCTTCGACGGCTTCCACGAAGCCGGGCGTGGTGAGGACCTTGCGCCGGAAGTTGGGGCGGTCGAGCTCGACACCCCAGACGGTCTCGTACACCTGCCGCAGCTCGCCGAGGGTGAACTCGGCGGGGCAGAAGGCGGTGGCGAGGCCGGTGTACTCGAGCTTGGCGCCGACGCGTTCGTGGGCGTCGGCGAGAATGCGCTCGTGGTCGAAGGCGAGTCGGCCCTGGCTGCCGTGGGGCACCCACCGGGCGTGTGCGGCGTCGCCCCCGCCGCGGGGCTCGGGCAGATCGGGCACGAGGGCGGTGTACGCGACCGACACGACGCGCATCCGCGGGTCGCGGTCGGGGTCGCTGTAGGTGCGCAGCTGCTCCAGGTGGAGGCCGGCGACGGTGCTCGCCGACAGGCCGGTCTCCTCGGCGAGTTCGCGGCGGGCGGCCTGCCCGGCCGACTCGCGCGGGAGGATGAAGCCGCCGGGGAGCGCCCAGGCGCCCTTGTACGGTTCGGCGCCGCGCTCGATCAGCAGGACGTGCAGTTCGCCGTCGCGGACCGTGAAGACGGCGAGGTCGACGGTGACGGCGAAGGGCGGGAAGGCCCTCGGGTCGTACCCCTCGACGCTCATCGGAGCTCCGGCACGGGGGCGTCCCCGCCGCGGGTGGGCAGGGGGTCGGCGAAGTGCCTGCCCTCGGCGAGCAGTTCGTCGACGGCGGCGACGGCAGTGGCCAGCCGCTGCTGGTGCGGGCCGGTGACGGTGACGAACCGCCGTCCGGTGCGGCTGAGTTCCTCGGCGAACCGGGCGGTCATCCACGGCCGCAGATGCTCGCCGTCGCGCAGCCCGTCGTCCTCGAAGGGCACTCCCTCGTGGTCGGTGAGCAGCCAGAGGTCGCCCTGGCCGGTTGCGGCGATCCGGGCGACCTCCGCGTGCCGGCCGCCCAGATAGCGCTCGTGCCAGACGGTGGTGGCGAAGGCGTCCGTGTCGCAGATCAGGACCGGGGAGCCGATCCGGGCGGCGGCGTTCTCCAGTTCGGTCTGGCGCCGGGCGATCAGCGGGAAGTCGTCGCCTTCGAAGCGCACGTCCGACCAGGTGGCACCGGGCCGTTCGGCTCGCAGGGCGGCCAGTTTCCGCTCGCTGAACTCCCTTCCGTACTCGGGCACGGCGGCGGTGCGCGACCAGACCCCGCCACGTGCCCGGTAGTGCGCGGCAAGCGCCTCGGCGAGTGTGGTGGTGCCGGTGGACTCCGCGCCCAGGACGACCACGCGCCGGGCGAGAGCGGCCCGTACGGGCGGCTCCAGGAAGTCCCAGCAGGCGACGGGGTCCTTGCGTACGGCCGTGCCGGAGACGGGGAAGACCGTGCGCCCCGGGTCGACGCAGATCGAGTCGGCGCTGAACCTGCGGGCCAGTTCGTCGCCGTACGCCTCGGAGGTGAAGACGGCGTCCACCCGCCCGGGGACGGCCGCGCGGAAGACCGCCATGTGCGCGTCCCAGACCGCCGGGTCGGTGATGTCGACGGGGATGTCGTCGATCGCGCCGACGACCCGGACGTCCGGGTGCACCTCGCTCATCCACGCCATCCGCGCGTCGAGCGGGATCGACTCCACCGACGCCGCGCAGACGAGGACGGTCAGCCGGTCGCAGCGGTCGCGGGCGGTCCGAACGAGGTGGTGGTGGCCCGCGTGCGGCGGATAGAACTTGCCGAGGACGAGCCCGTGCCGGTAGCGCTTCACGTCGTCGCCTCCGCGGTCGTGTCCTGCTTCGCCCCACCGGTGGGCACCGGCAGCGGGCGCCGCGCCGCCAGGTCACGCGACCAGTGGCGCAGCCCGAGGACGCAGAGCGTCATGAAGCCGATGTACAGCAGCGCGGTGAGATACAGCTCCTTGTACGCGTACAGGGGCACGTAGACCACGTCCGCCGCGATCCACAGCCACCAGGACTCCAGCCGCTTGCGGCACTGCCCGTACGTCGCCGTCAGGGACAGCGCGGTGGTCAGCGCGTCCCAGAAGGGGACGTCGGAGTCGGTGGCGCGGTCCAGGAGCAGCGTCAGCGCGACTGTCCCCACCACCCCCGCCGCGATCAGCCAGGTCCACTCGGTGCGCGTGGTGCGGCGCACCGGGAGGGCGTCGGAGCCTGGTCCACCCCCGTGGGTCCAGGTCCACCAGCCGTACACGGCGAGGGTGATGAAGACGACCTGCAGCCCCGCGTCGGCGTACAGGCCGGCCTGGGTGAAGAGCAGGACGAAGAGGACGTTGTTGGCGATGCCGACGGGCCAGTTGGCGATGTGCTGCCGGGCGACGAGCCAGACGCACAGGGCCCCGCTGCCGAAGCCGAGTACCTCGGTCCAGCTGACCGGCGTGCCGAGCAGCGTGAACAGCGGCTGCTGGAGCGGCACGAGCACGTCCGAGAGGCTCACGACCGCCCCCTTCTTTTAGAGTCACTATGACTATAAAGGGGGAAGGGGTGGTCCGACAAGCACAAGAGCGGAAGGCTGGGAGCGATGTCCGGCGCGGCACCGCCGCGCGGGCGGCACACCGGCGAAGGGAGCAGACCGGAATGAACGGGCCGTCGCTGCACCGGCTCCACCCCGAACTGTCCGGGACCCTGCCCCGTGAACGCCTCGGCGACGGGCCGACACCCGTGCGCGAACTGACCGGCCTCATCGGCCCGGTCCCTCTGTGGTGCAAGGACGAGAGCGGGTACGGCTCCGGGGGCTGGGGCGGCAACAAGGTCCGCAAGCTGGAGTGGATCCTCCCCGACGTGCGCCGCCGCGGAGCCCGCACGATCCTCACGGTGGGCGGCACGGGCACCAACTGGGGCCTGGCCACGGCCCTCTACGCGGGGGAACGGGGGCTGCGGACGGCCCTCGCCCTGGTCGACCAGCCCGCCGACGACCATGTCCGGCGGCAGCTGGAGCGGCTGCGCCGCTCCGGTGCCACCCTGCACTTCACCCGTACGAAGGCCCGGACGATCGCCGCCGCGCCCTGGCTCTTCCTGCGCCACTCGGCGCACGGGCGGCTGCCGTACTTCCTGCCCGCAGGCGGTTCCTCCCCGGTCGGCACACTCGGCTGTGCGGAGGCGGCCCTCGAACTCGCGGCGCAGGTCTCCGCGGGCGACCTCCCCGAACCGTCCCACGTCGTGACCGCCGTCGGATCGGGAGGGACCGCGGCCGGGCTCGCCCTCGGCCTCCGGCTCGCCGGCCTGGAGCGCACCCGGGTCGTCGGTGTGGTCGTCAACGACACCCTCAGGCTCGACGCCCGCACCGTCGCCGCCCTGGCCGGGCGGACGGAGCGGCTGCTGCGCGCACGGGGCGCGGACCTGCCTCGCGGCATCGTCGCACCGGACGACGTGACGCTGGTACGCGACTGGCTGGGCCCCGGCTACGGGCACCCCACCCCTCGGGCGCTGGAGGCCCGCCGCCTGGCCGCGGAGAGCGCGGGGCTGGACCTCGAACCCGTCTACACGGCCAAGGCGCTGGGCGCACTGATGGACCTGGCCGAATGCGGCCGGTTCGGCGGCGGGCCCGTGCTGTTCCTCCAGACCCACGGCCCCCGGGACAGCACCTGAACCGCGGGCGCCGGCAGCCGGCGCCCACCGCGCACGACGGCGGACCGACGCCCCGGGGGGCCCGGCCGCCCGCCGCCGCTCACCGCCTGCGGGAGAGCGGCGGAAAGGCGTTCCCGGCACTCACCCGCCGGGGAACGTCAGGTGTCAGAGCCCGACTTCCTTCATCAGCATCCCGACCTCGGTGTTGCTCAGCCGGCGCAGCCAGCCGGACTTCTGGTCGCCGAGCGCGATCGGGCCGAAAGCGATCCGCACGAGCTTGTCGACCGGGAAGCCCGCCTCGGCCAGCATGCGGCGGACGATGTGCTTGCGGCCCTCGTGCAGCGTGACCTCGACGAGGTAGTTCTTGCCAGTCTGCTCCACGACCCGGAAGTGGTCCGCGCGGGCGTACCCGTCCTCCAGCTGGATGCCTTCCCTGAGGCGCTTGCCGACCTCACGGGGGAGGGGGCCCTGGACCGCGGCCAGGTAGGTCTTCTGCACGCCGTACTTGGGGTGAGTCAGACGGTGCGCCAGCTCGCCGTGGTTGGTGAGCAGGATGATGCCCTCGGTCTCGGTGTCGAGCCGCCCGACGTGGAACAGACGGGTCTCGCGGTTGGTGACGTAGTCCCCGAGGCACTGACGGCCGTCCGGGTCCTCCATCGTGGAGACGACTCCGGCCGGCTTGTTGAGCGCGAAGAACTGGTACGACTGCGTGGCGACCGTCAGCCCGTCGACCTTGATCTCGTCCTTCGCCGGGTCGACGCGCAGCCCCTGCTCGGTCACGATCTCGCCGTTGACCTCGACACGGGCCATGTCGATCAGTTCCTCGCAGGCGCGCCGCGAACCGTAGCCTGCGCGGGCGAGCACCTTCTGCAGCCGCTCGCCCTCCTGCTCGGCACCCGGAAACGTCTTGGGCGTGCTGGTCCGGGGCTTGTTCGCGTAGCGCTCGCGGTTGCGCTCCTCGGCACGGGCCTCGTACTCACGGGAGCGGGCGGGGGCCGTACGCCCGCCACCGCGCTGCGGGGACTGCTTCGGCCCTCCCTTGGCGCCGCCCCGGGCGGCCGCGCCACGGCCCTTCTTCGGGCCCTCGGACGCCGAGCCCCCGACGTCGTAGCGGCGCTCCTCGGGACGGGGCTTGCCCGCGCGCTTCGGCTTGTCCTCGCGCTGTCCCCCGCTCCTCGACCGGGCGGCGCCCCCACCGGTACCCCGGTAGTCGCCGCGTCCGCTGCTGTTCCTGCCGCTGCTTCGCATCAAAGTTCCGTCGTCGTCGTGTCGTCTGCGTCTGTGTCCGGGGCGTCCGGATCGAACGACGGGACACCCTCCTGGGTCTCGGCCTCGATCGCCTCCGCCTCGGGGAGGAACGGCGCGAGCTCGGGGAGCTCGTCCAGACCGCGCAGGCCCATCCGCTCCAGGAAGTAGTTCGTCGTCCTGTACAGGATCGCACCTGTTTCGGGTTCCGCGCCCGCCTCCTCGACCAGACCGCGCTGGAGGAGGGTGCGCATGACGCCGTCGCAGTTCACTCCGCGCACCGCGGAGACCCGGGAGCGGCTGACGGGCTGCCGGTACGCGACGACGGCCAGCGTCTCCAGGGCGGCCTGCGTGAGCCGGGCCTGCTGGCCGTCGAGGACGAAACGCTCGACGGCCGCGGCGTGCTCGGGGCGGGTGTAGAAGCGCCAGCCGCCGGCGACGAGTCGCAGTTCGAAGCCGCGGCCCTGGACCGTGTACTCGTCCGCCAGCTCGCGCAGGGCGTCGGCGACGGCGCGGCGGGGCTGCTCGAGGACCTTGGCGAGGTGCTCCTCGGTGGCCGGCTCGTCGACGACCATGAGAACGGCCTCGAGTGCCGGCTTGATGGCGGGCCGGTCCGCCGGTGCGTCCCCCTCCCCGGGCGCGGTGGCGGCGCGGGTCCCGGGCGCGGTGGCGGTGCGGGTCCCGGGCGCGGTGGCGGTGCGGGTCCCGGGCGCGGTGGCGGTGCGGGTCCCGGGCGCGGTGGCGGTGCGGGTCCCGGGCGCGGCGGGCTGTTCGAGGGCGTCGCTCACGCCTTGTCCTCCATGCTCTCGGGGGTCCGGTCGAACTCGTCCGTGACATGCGCGCCGGCCTCGCCGCCGGCCCAGGTGACCACCAGCTCCCCCAGGGCGTCCTCCTGGTCCAGGACGACGGCCCTCTCACGATAGAGCTCCAGCAGGGCCAGGAAACGGGCGACCACGGTGAGGGTGTCCGTCACCCCGTCGGTCAGTTCCCGGAAGCTCGCCCTGCCGCGCTCGCGCAGCAGGGCCACGACGACCTCGGCCTGCTCGCGCACGCTCACGAGCGGTGCGTGGATGTGGTCCACGTACACCTGCGGCTTCGGCCTGGGCTGCATCGCCTTGACCGCGAGCTTGGCGAAGCCCTCCGCGCCGATGCTGATGACGACGTCGGGAAGCAGCTCGGCGTGGTGGTCCTCCAGGCCGACGGTGCGGGGGTACCGCCGCGACTCCTCGTCGAGCCTGCCGCTGAAGATCTCCGCGACCTGCTTGTACGCGCGGTACTGGAGCAGCCGGGCGAACAGCAGGTCCCGCGCCTCCAGGAGCGCGAGGTCCGCCTCGTCCTCCACCTCGGCGGCCGGCAGCAGCCGGGCCGCCTTCAGGTCGAGCAGGGTCGCGGCGACGACCAGGAACTCGGTGGTCTGGTCGAGGTCCCAGTCGGGTCCCATCGCGCGGATGTGCGCCATGAACTCGTCGGTGACCTTGGAGAGGGCGACCTCGGTGACATCGAGCTTGTGCTTGGAGATCAGCTGCAGCAGCAGGTCGAACGGTCCCTCGAAGTTCGCGAGCCGCACCGTGAACCGCCCGTCGTCGACGGGCTCCGCGACGCCCTCCGCCCTTGCCGCGTGGGGCCCGGCGGCCCCGGCCGGCGCGGCGGCGGCGGTGTTGTGGGCGGTGTCCGCGAGGACGGCCACGGCGGCTCCGGTCCCGGCTCCGGCCGCCGCTGCGGCGCCGGGGGCCTCGGCCGGCGCCAGGCCGAGCGCGGGGGTGCGGGTGCCGGGCTCGCCGCCCGCCACTGCTGAACCCTCCCGCGCCCGGGCGGGGCCCGGCACCCAGCCCTCGACTGCGTGCTCCGGGGCCGATGCCGCGGTTTCGGGGACCTTCGCGGGGGCCTCTCCCCCACCGGCCGGATCGGTGGCCCGGGCAGGGGGACCCTTCTCGGACGCCCGCCCACCCGGCGCGGGCGCCGTCGGCGCGCCCCCGCGCGGGTCCGTGGCGCCGTCGGGGCCGCTGGAGGGGGTTTCGGCCGTATCGGCGTCCTCCTCGGACGCCGCCGGCTCGGCGGCACCGTCCTCCGGAACGGGCACGGGAACGGAGACCGGGACGGGAGCGGAGGCCGGAACCGGAGCGGGAGCGGAGGCCGGAACCGGGACGGGGGCGGAGGCCGGAACCGGGACGGGGGCGGAGGCCGGAACCGGGACGGGAGCGGAGGCCGGAACCGGATCGGGCGCGGGCGCCCGGTCGTCGGCCGATGCGGTGGTGGAGCCCTCGCGCCCGGAAACGTGCCGGGGCTCCCGGACCGGCTCGGAGGCGGAGAGCGCCGTCCCGGGCCCGTCGCCGCCCGCCGCGCCGCCGTGGCCGGCGGCCGGGTTCCGTCCAAGGCCGGAAGGCGCCCCTCCAGGGCCGTCCGCGCGACCCGGGCCGTCGTCGGGGGCCCGGGGGTCGCTCTCGGGCGCCGTGGGCCGCTCGTGGGCGGCGCCGGGCTCCGGTGCGGGGTCCGCCGACGGCGCGGCTGCCGTCCCCGGGCCGCGGCCCAGCGTGCGACGGGGCGGGCGGGCCGGAGGCCGGGGTGCGGCGGGATCGGTCGGCGGCATCGTGGTCCAGTGGGCGGAGGGAACGTCGCGCGCAGGCTACCGGGTCAGCGACCGCGCAGGCGCCGTACCAGGATGCTCGCGTCGCCCCGGGACTCGAGGTCCGCCAGGACGACCGCCACCGCTTCGCGGACGATGCGTCCGCGGTCCACGGCCAGTCCGTGCTCGCCGCGCAGCACCAGCCGCGCGTGCTCGAGGTCCATGAGTTCCTCGGCCGAGACATAGACCGTGATCTTCTCGTCGTGCCGTTCCCGGCCGCTGGGCCGGCGGCCCGCCGCGCGGCCCCGGCGGCGCGGGGCGGCGGCCTCCTGCGGGCGGCGCCCCTTCGGCGCGGCCTGCGCCGCGGCGGGCTGGTCGCCGTCCGCCGCGCGGCTCCGCGGTTCCGCGGACTCCGCCTCACCGGCCGAGGAATGCTCCTCGGAGCCCGCCGGGGCGCCCGGTCCCGACGCCGGCGGTGGGGGCTGCGAAGCGGCCGGGGGCGACTCGACCGGGTCGCTCTCACCGGCCGGCGCCGGAACCCGGGCCTCGCCGTTCACCCCCGCCTGACCCCGCCTGGGGGACGAGGACTGCAGCCCCGTGCCCCCGGTCGTACGGAACAGCTCGTCGGCTCCGGGCAGACTCACTCGGCGTGACACCGGGCGAGCACCTCCCTGGCGAGCTGGCGGTAGGCGGCGGCACCGACGGAGTTGGACGCGTAGGTCGTGATGGGCTCGCCGGCGACGGTCGTCTCGGGGAAGCGCACCGTGCGCCCGATGACCGTGTGGTAGACGTGGTCGTCGAACGCCTCGACCACCCGCGCCAGCACCTCGCGGCTGTGCACCGTGCGCGAGTCGTACATCGTGGCGAGGATGCCGTCGAGTTCCAGGTCCGGGTTGAGCCGCTCCTGGACCTTCTCGATCGTCTCGGTGAGCAGGGCGACGCCGCGCAGCGCGAAGAACTCGCACTCCAGCGGCACGATCACCTTGTGAGCCGCCGTCAGGGCGTTCACCGTCAGCAGGCCGAGCGACGGCTGACAGTCGATCACGATGTAGTCGTAGTCCTGCATCAGCGGCTTCAGGGCGCGCTGCAGCGTCGACTCGCGGGCGACCTCGCTCACGAGCTGGACCTCGGCCGCCGAGAGGTCGATGTTGCTCGGCAGCAGGTCCATGTTGGGCACGGCGGTCTTCAGCAGGACCTCGTCCGCGGACATGCCCCGCTCCATGAGCAGGTTGTAGACGGTGAGGTCGAGCTCCATCGGGTTCACGCCGAGACCGACCGACAGGGCACCCTGCGGGTCGAAGTCGACGAGCAGCACCCGTCGTCCGTACTCCGCGAGCGCGGCACCCAGGTTGATGGTCGACGTCGTCTTGCCGACACCGCCCTTCTGGTTGCACATCGCGATGATCTTCGCGGGGCCGTGGTCGGTGAGCGGGCCGGGGATCGGGAAGTACGGCAGCGGGCGCCCGGTCGGGCCGATGCGCTCGCGGCGCTGGCGGGCCGCGTCGGGCGCGAGCGTGGCCGCGTACTCCGGATCGGGCTCGTACTCGGCGTCGGGATCGTAGAAGTGCCCCTCGGGCACCTCGTCGTAGTCGGCGAAGTGGGTGGACTCTCGGCCACTCTCGTTGCCGGCCATGGCGTTCACGTGTTGGCCGTCCATCATCTTCATCGTGTGGGCTGTCGTCGTCATGTGCTGATGAGTCGCGAAGGTACGGACAGCGACGGAGCCGACAGCTTCGGGCCCGGACGGGGGCGCCTGGCCCGGCGTCGGGGGTACCTCCACGCCCATGGGGCGCACCGGGAGCATTCCTGGGCGGCCGCCCCCGGGAGAAAATGTCGACTCATTCACAAGTCGTCTTACCTCCTTGGACGTGACCAGGAAACTTATCGATAGGTCAGCGTGGCACCATGCCGACGGTTGGCGACTCTATGGCGTGTCCCCGGTCCGCAGCAACACAATCCGCCGGACCCGGCCCGATGTGTCGGCAACCGAACACCCTGCTGTCAAGGGTGCACAGCAGCCGTTCCGCGCCTTTCGGCGGTGTGCGAATCGGTTGAAGGGTTACGTTCAAGGCGAGTTGAGCGAGCGGCCCGCGCGGGCCGGACACGCGTCCGGCCGGACCCTGCTCCTCAAGGTCCGGCCGGATACGTGATGTTGACGACCCCGGTTCGACGGGGTGGTCGGTTGTCGTCGCGCGTCAGCCGAGCAGCGTGTTCAGCTCGACGGTCTCGAGGCCGTGCGCCTCGGCGACCTCCTTGTAAACGACCTGGCCCTCATGGACGTTGAGGCCCTTGGCCAGCGCCGGGTCACGGCGGAGCGCCTCGACCCAGCCGTTGTTCGCCAGCGACACGACGTAGGGGAGCGTGGCGTTGGTGAGCGCGTTGGTGGAGGTGTTCGGAACGGCGCCGGGCATGTTGGCGACGCAGTAGAAGACCGAGTTGTGGACCCGGAAGGTCGGCTCGGCGTGCGTGGTCGGACGGGAGTCCTCGAAGCAGCCGCCCTGGTCGATCGCGATGTCGACAAGGACACTTCCCGGCTTCATGCGGGAGACGAGCTCGTTGGTGACCAGCTTCGGCGCCTTGGCGCCGGGGATGAGCACCGCGCCGATGACGAGGTCGGCGTCGAGGACGGCCTTCTCCAGCTCGAAGGAGTTGGACATGACGGCCTTGACCTTCGTACCGAAGATCCTGTCGGCCTCGCGCAGCTTGTTGATGTCGCGGTCCAGGAGCGTCACCTCGAAGCCCATGCCGACGGCGATCTGAGTGGCGTTCCAGCCGGAGACACCGCCGCCGATGACGACGGCCTTGGCCGGGGTCACGCCCGGGACCCCGCCGGGCAGCACGCCGCGGCCGCCGGCCGGGCGCATCAGGTGGTAGGCGCCGACCTGCGGGGCCAGCCGACCCGCGACCTCGGACATCGGGGCAAGGAGCGGCAGCGAGCGGTTGGGGAGCTCGACGGTCTCGTAGGCGATGGCGGTGGTGCCGGACTCGATCAGGGCGTCCGTGCACTCCTTGGAGGCGGCAAGGTGCAGGTAGGTGAAGAGGACCTGGTCCTTGCGCATGCGGTGGTACTCCTCCGCGATGGGCTCCTTGACCTTGAGCACCATGTCGGCGGTGGCCCAGACCTCGTCGGCGGTGGGCAGGATCTGCCCGCCCGCCGCGACGAACTCCTCGTCCGTGATCGAGGAGCCGACACCGGCGTTCGCCTCGATGAAGACCTGGTGGCCGTTGCGCACGAGCTCGTGCACGCCGGCGGGGGTGATCGCCACCCGGAACTCGTTGTTCTTGACCTCGCGGGGGATGCCGACCTTCACGTCGATCACGGTCCTTGGCTCAGGGGGATTCTGGTGCAGTTCCATACTTACCCGGATACGCCGGGCGTATCGGATGGACCGGGGCGACACCCGGCAGAGCCAGTTTAATGAAGGATTTCCAGCTGTCTAGCCTTGCAAAGTAAATTTCTCTGACGACAACACTACGGATTTCGTAGGCCGGAAACATCGCCTCCCAGCAGACGCTCAGCGGCGGAACGGTGCAGTCCGGCCGCGGCGGCGTCGCCGAGGCGGTCCAGCGTGTCGGCCAGCCGAAGCTGGAGTGCGGCCTGGAGCCTCAGGTCCCCGGCCCTTCGGGCCCAGGCCACGGCCTCCTCACAGGTGCGCAGCGACTCCTCCGGGCGTCCCGCGTACTCCTGGACCCGGGCCGCCTCGCTCAACGCCCGCGCATGTCCGGGCAGATCGCCGAGGCGCCGGTATCCGGCCGCGGCCGCGCGCCAGTTACGCAGCGCCTCCCCGTACCGCCCGGCGTAGGTGTGCACACCGCCCAGCCGGCCGTACAGCCGGGCCTCGTCGGCGCGCTCGCCCCGGGCGAGGCGCTGGGCGAGGGCCCGCCCGTACCAGTCCGCCGCCCGCTCCCAGTCCCCGAGCTCCTGGTGGGCACCGCCTACGGATTCCATCGCCCTGGCGGTGGCGTACGGGTCGTTTCCGCGGCGTCCCGCGTCCAGGGCCGCCCGGTAACGCACCAGCGCCTCCTCCGTCCGGCCCGTCCCGGCGTCCAGGTCGGCCAGGTTCAGCAGCGCGGCGGCCTGCTCCCGGTGCAGTTCACGCCGTACGGCCACGTCCAGGACGAGCCGATGGAGCACGTAGAGCTCGGGGGCGGCCGACTCGGTGCCGCGGTGCGCGACCAGCGCCCGGACGAGTGCGGCGATCAGCCGCCGGGCCAGCGTGTCCAGCTCCCCGTCGGCCACCGCGATCCGGGCGGCCCCGAGCAGCGCGGACCGGCGCTCCTCCAACCAGGCCGCGGCGGCCGCGGGGCCGGAGAAACGCAGGGCGCGCGGCAGCCCCGCGAGCTTCTTGCGGGCCGTGGATCCCTCCGCTTCGGTGACGGCGCGGCAGGACTGCAGCAGCCGTACGGTCCGCTCCAGCATCCGGGCCCGGGCGAGCTGCACCTCGGCCGGCCGCTCCTCCTCGGTCACCAGTGCGTGCAGCAGCGGGGCGAGGCAGGCCGGCACCTCGTACTGCCGGCTCCCCACCCGCTCGGCCGCCTCACCCGCCCCGGCGACCGCGTGCAGCAGCCCGAGCGCGGCGAAGTCCTCCAGGGTCGAGCCGGCCGCCGAGACCGAGCAGCCGGCCAGCGCGGACGCGGTGTGCGCGTCCGCCCGCCCGGCGGGGGCGAGGGCGAGCAGCCGCAGCAGCCGTGCCGCCGACTGCGGGAGCGAGTCGTGCACGAGCCGGAAGGCCCGGGCCAGCGGCCGGGCCCCGACGGGCGCCTCCGGATCGTCGGCCAGTCCCTTCAGCTGCTTGGTCGCGTCGGCGACGGAGGCCTTGGGGCGGGCCGCGAGCCAGCCGCCGACCAGCACCATCGCGGCGGGCTGCCCGCCGCACTGCTCGACCAGCGACTCGGCGGCCTGAGGGTCGACGGTGACCCGCACCGAGCCGGTGAAGCGGCTCAGCAGCTCGATCGCCGACTTGGCGTCCATGCCGCCGATGGTGCACGGCCGCACGTCCGGGATCCCGGTGAGCGGCCCCTGGGAGACGGCGACGACCAGGCATTCTGGGTTGTCCGGCAGCAGCGGGTCCACCTGCTCGGCATCGGCGGCGTCGTCCAGCACGAGCACGCACCGCCGCACCGCGAGCGCCTCACGTACCAGCTCGGTGAGCAGGTCCTCTTCGGCGCCGGCCGGTGCTCCGACGCCGAGCGTCTCCAGCAGTCCGCGAGCGGTGCGGTCGGTGGGGACCGGTTCGCCGCCGGGCTCGCTGAGCCTCGCCCACAACACGCCGTCCGGGTACTCGTCCGCCAGCCGCCGCGTCAGTTCCGCGGCGAGCGCGGTCCTCCCCGATCCCGGCCGCCCGGCGACGAGCAGCACTCGGGCACGAGGCGCCTTGCGCCCGGAGATCGTGTCGAGACCGGCCCGCTCGATGTCGGCCCGCAGCGCCTTCAATTCCCGCTGGCGTCCGATGAATTGCCCACCCACAGGACCAACGGTCCCATGACCGTCCCGCTCCCCCGGCGGGGGCCCTGCCTGCGACGGGCGGTTCTCGGCCGAGGGTTCCTCGAAGTCCACCGCCTGATCCGTCACGGGCCACGCTCCCCAGTCCGCCACCGTACGAGCCGAACCCGCGCCGGGTGCCCGGGCGGGGCGCTCCGAGCGTAATTCAGGCATCTCGCCGAAACGGGGAGAGCGCGGCGGCGCGCGGCGGGAGGATCCCTCGATCGGATGAGCGGATGGTCACACCACCCCGTGCACGACCGCGCACGGGGGCCGGCGGTCAGGGCGGCACTCCCCCCTGGACCGGAGCGCCGCCCCGACCCTGCGGTGCTACGCCTCGAACGGGCGGGCCGGCCAGGGGGCCTCGGCGGGGCGGAGGGAGTCCAGGCCGTCGCCCGCGAGGGCGGCCGTGACCGAGAGGACGCCCACCACCAGGCAGTTGTTGTGGAGATCGCCGGCGAGTGCACCGCGCACCAGGTCCTGGAGCGGGACGCGGGCCAGCTCCATGTCCGCCTCCTCCTCGGAGACCTGGAAGCGCTCGCCCTCCGCCTCGGACAGATCACGGGCCAGGAAGATCCGTACGGCCTCGTCGCAGCCGCCCGGTGTGGTGTAGACGTCCGCGAGGACCCGCCAGTCGACCGCCTTGACGTGTGCTTCCTCGTACAGCTCGCGCTGGGCCGCGGTCAGCGGGTTCTCTCCGGGGACGTCGAGCAGCCCGGCCGGGATCTCCCAGAGCTTCTGCCGCACCGGGTGCCGGTACTGGCGCAGCACCAGGACCCGGCCGTCCTCGTCGAGCGCCAGGACCGCCACCGATCCCGGGTGCACCTGGTAGTCGCGGCGCGCGACCGAGCCGTCGGGCATGACCACGTCGTCGGTGCGGACACTGGTCTTGTTGCCCCTGAACGGGGTCGCGGTCGCGGTGACCCGCCACTCCTCGGGGGTGTCCTTGATGGTCATGCCGTCCTCCCAAACGCCGGAACCGGGGCGCGGAACCCGTCCCGTTCCGTGCCCCGGCCCACCGTAACGCCTTTGCCTCAGTTGCCCGTCTTGTGCTCTGCGCCCCGACCCGCGGTCTTCCGCTCCACGGCCGCCTTCACCAGGCCGGCGAAGAGCGGGTGCGGACGGGTCGGGCGGGAGCGGAGCTCCGGGTGGGCCTGGGTCGCGACCAGGTACGGGTGCACCTCGCGCGGGTACTCGACGTACTCCACGAGCTTGTTGTCCGGGGAGGTTCCGGAGAAGACGATGCCCGCCTTCTTCTCCAGCTCCGCGCGGTAGGCGTTGTTCACCTCGTAGCGGTGGCGGTGGCGCTCCTCGACGTACGGCTCGTTCGCGTAGACCTCGCGGACGATGGAGCCCTCGGCGAGCTTCGCCGGGTAGAGACCGAGCCGCATCGTTCCGCCGAGGTCGCCCGCGCCCTCCACATACGCCAGCTGCTCCTCCATCGTGGAGATGACGGGGTTGGCGGTGCCCGCGTCGAACTCCGTGGAGTTGGCGTCGGGGATCTCGGCCAGGTTGCGGGCGGCCTCGATCACGATGCACTGCAGGCCGAGACAGAGGCCCAGCAGCGGGATCTTGTTCTCGCGGGCGTACTGGATCGCGCCGACCTTGCCGTCGACGCCGCGCTCGCCGAAGCCGCCCGGGACCAGGATCGCGTCCACGTCGCCGAGCTGCTTGTGCGCACCGGCGGGCGTGCGGCAGTCGTCGGACGTGACCCATTTCACCTTGACCCGGGCCTTGTTCGCGAAGCCGCCGGCCCGCATGGCCTCGGTCACCGACAGATAGGCGTCCGGCAGGTCGATGTACTTGCCGACGAGCGCGACACTGACCTCATGGTCGGGGTTGTGCACTCGGTCCAGCAGGTCGTCCCAGATCGTCCAGTCGACGTCGCGGAACGGCAGGTCGAGCTTGCGCACGACGTAGGCGTCCAGGCCCTCGGTGTGCAGCACCTTCGGGATGTCGTAGATCGACTTGGCGTCGATGGCGGCGACCACGGCCGCCTCGTCGACGTCGCACATCAGCGAGATCTTGCGCTTGATGGCGGTGGGGACCTCGCGGTCGGCGCGCAGCACGATCGCGTCCGGCTGGATACCGATGTTCCGCAGCGCGGCGACCGAGTGCTGGGTCGGCTTGGTCTTCAGCTCCCCGGACGGCCCGATGTACGGCAGCAGCGAGATGTGCACGACGAAGACGTTGTCCCGGCCGACCTCGTGGCGGACCTGGCGGACGGTCTCCAGGAACGGCAGCGACTCGATGTCGCCGACGGTGCCGCCGACCTCGGTGATCACGACGTCGACGTCGTCGGTGGCCATACGGCGGATGCGGTGCTTGATCTCGTTGGTGATGTGCGGGATCACCTGGACGGTGTCGCCCAGGTACTCGCCGCGCCGCTCCTTGGCGATCACGGTCGAGTACACCTGGCCGGTGGTGACGTTCGCGGAACCGTCGAGGTCCACGTCGAGGAAGCGCTCGTAGTGACCGATGTCCAGGTCGGTCTCGGCGCCGTCGTTCGTGACGAACACCTCACCGTGCTGGAACGGGTTCATCGTCCCCGGGTCGACGTTCAGGTACGGGTCGAGCTTCTGCATGGTGACCCGCAGGCCCCGCGCCTTCAGGAGCGCGCCCAGGCTGGAGGCGGTCAGGCCCTTGCCGAGGGAGGAGGCGACACCCCCGGTGACGAAGATGTGCTTGGTCGTCGTAGATGTCGAGGATCGAGCCGGCATGGCCAAGAGGGGGCTCCCGTGGTCGCGAGGTGGTCGTGCGTAACGGCGCCCCACGGGGAACATCCGGGGATCACCCGGGGTGCCGTCGCTGCGGTTCGGGGGCCGCCATCCCTAGTGGGGGCACCACCGGTCCACGGGCTACCAGGGTATCAGCGCCCGGGGGAGACTGCTTCCGGCCACACAGGGCATGATGGCCTTCAACGGGCTCCACCGGGGTTCACCAGGCGCTCACCCGTTCGGCCGCGATGCATTGCCGAGAGCGTCGCGCGGATCACCGGGGTGCGTCGTATCCTGCTCGGACACTTGATTCGGAATATCGCTGCCGAGCCAGGCCGGTGAACGGCACCACCCCCGCCCTTCCCTCACAGTTTCGCCTGGGTGGGACACCCTTCCCGGAGCGAGCTCGTCATCGACCGATTGACCCCCTTGACCGCAGTAAGTGCCACGCTGGGCGGACGTGGCCGTTCGACTGGAGATCCACGTGGCCGGGCGCATCGAGGACTACGCACTCATCGGAGACATGCAGACCGCTGCCCTGGTCTGCCGGGACGGCACAGTCGACTGGCTGTGCCTCCCCCGCTTCGACTCGCATGCCGTCTTCGCAGGTCTTCTCGGCACCGAGGAGCACGGATTCTGGCGCCTCGGGCCGGCCTACCCGGCGGACACCGAGCCGCCCGCGGCCAGCCGTCGCCGCTACCGGGGCGACTCGCTGATCCTGGAATCGGAGTGGGACACGCCACGCGGCACGGTCCGCGTGACGGATTTCATGCCGCCCCGTGACGGCGCACCCCAGCTGATCCGGGTCGTGGAGGGCGTCAGCGGTCGCGTGCCCATGCGGTCGGCCCTGCGGATGCGGTTCAGCTACGGCCGGGTCGTGCCCTGGGTGCACAAGGTGGACAACCGCACGGTCGCCGTCGCCGGCCCCGACTCGGTGTGGCTGGACACCCCGGCCGACACCTACGGCCAGGACCTGACGACCTACTCCGACTTCACGGTCTCCCCCGGCGACCGGCTCGCCTTCACCATCAGCTGGCAGCCGTCCCACCACCAGCCGCCCGCGCTGCCCGACCCGGAGGGGTCGCTGGACGCCACCGAGGACTTCTGGCGCCAGTGGGTCGAGCACTGCACCTACCACGGCCCCTACCGGGAGTCCGTGATCCGCTCCCTGATCACTCTGAAGGCCCTCACGTACGCGCCCACCGGCGGCATCGTCGCCGCGCCCACCACCTCGCTGCCCGAGGAGATCGGCGGCGTCCGGAACTGGGACTACCGCTACACCTGGCTGCGCGACGCCGCCATCACCCTCTCCTCGCTGCTGCGGACCGGGTACCGCGAAGAGGCCCGTGCCTGGCGCGAGTGGCTGCTGCGCGCCGTCGCCGGAGACCCGGAGAA
Source organism: Streptomyces sp. NPDC049887 (assembly GCF_040656535.1). Classification (NCBI taxonomy): domain Bacteria; kingdom Bacillati; phylum Actinomycetota; class Actinomycetes; order Kitasatosporales; family Streptomycetaceae; genus Streptomyces; species Streptomyces sp. NPDC049887. The sequence goes on from NZ_JBFAMM010000003.1 coordinate 403,914, forward strand.
CCTGCAGATCATGTACGGCATCGCCGGGGAGCGGGAGCTCGGCGAGGCGGAGCTGGACTGGCTGCCGGGCTACGAGGGCTCCGCGCCGGTACGGGTCGGCAACGGCGCGGCGAACCAGCTCCAGCTGGACGTCTACGGCGAGGTCACCGAGGCCCTGCACCTGGCCCACATGACGGGTCTGTCGCGCAACGACTACGCCTCGGTGCTCCAGCTGAAGCTGATCCGGTACCTGGAGGACCACTGGGACCAGCCCGACGAGGGCATCTGGGAGGTCCGCGGTCCGCGCCGGCACTTCGTGCACTCCAAGGTCATGGCCTGGGTCGCCGTCGACCGCACGATCAAGCTGATCGAGTCGGGCGACGCGGACGGTCCGCTGGAGCGCTGGCGCGAGCTGCGCGACGAGATCCACCGTGACGTCTGCGAGAAGGGTTACGACAAGGAGCGCAACACCTTCACGCAGTCCTACGGCTCCAGGGAACTCGACGCATCACTGCTGCTCATCCCGCAGATGGGCTTTCTGCCTCCGGACGACAAGCGCGTCATCGGCACCATCGAGGCGATCCAGCGGGAGCTGTCGACACCGGACGGCTTCGTGCTGCGTTACCCGACGGCCGGCGACGAGGCCGGCGTCGACGGACTCGAGGGCGACGAGGGAGCGTTCCTCGCCTGCTCGTTCTGGCTCGCCGACGACCTGGCGATGATCGGACGCGTGGACGAGGCACGCCGGCTCTTCGAGAAGCTGCTGTCGCTGCGCAACGACCTCGGACTGCTCGCCGAGGAGTGGGATCCGAGGCTGCAGCGTCAGGTGGGCAACTTCCCGCAGGCGTTCAGCCACGTCCCGCTGATCGACACGGCGCTGCGGCTCACCGCCTCCGGCGCGTACGGCGGCTGACGTCCCGCCCCCCTTCCGCGGATGTGCGGGGCGGGACCGCTCGTACCTACGATGAGAAGGTCCTGTTCGCGCCCCGGAAGGGGGCATCATGGCGCCCCAACCGTTCGCGGAGCCGGCCCTGACGGGACTCCGCGACTCCCTGGCCGGTGAGGCCATCACCCCGGGCGACGCCGGCTACGACGAGGCCCGGGCGCTCTTCAACGCGATGATCGACCGGCGCCCCTCGGTGATCGTCCAGTGCGAGTCGGCCGCCGACGTCGCCGCTTCGGTCCGGTTCGCCCGGGACCACGACCTCGAGCTCGCCGTCCGCGGCGGCGGCCACGGGGTCGCGGGCCTGGCGACCACCGACGGCGGCCTCGTGGTCGACCTGCGGCGGATGCACGCCGTCACGGTGGACCCGGACGCCCGTACCGCCCGCGTCGGCGGTGGAGCCACCATGAGCGACCTGGACCGGGCCACCCAGCCGTACGCGCTGGCGACCACGGGCGGGCGGGCGTCCACCACCGGGCTGGGCGGCTTCGTGCTGGGCGGTGGATCGGGCTGGCTGGAGCGGAAGTTCGGCCTCGCCTGCGACAACCTCGTGGCGGTGGACCTGGTGACGGCCGACGGCGCCGAGGTGCACGCGAGCCAGGAGGAGAACCCGGAGCTGTTCTGGGCGCTGCACGGCGGCGGCGGCAACTTCGGAGTGGCCACCTCCCTGACGCTGCGGCTGCATCCACTGCCCGCCATGTCCGTCGCGTTCCTGTTCTTCCCGGCGGAGCGCGGGGCCGAGGTGCTCCCCGTGTACCGGGAGGTGCTGGAGTCCGCGCCGGACGAGACCGGCGGCGGTTTCATCTACCTCACCGGCCCGCCCGAGGACTTCATGCCCGAGCACCTGGTGGGGCGGGCCGTGGCCCTGGTGCTGGTGACATACGCCGGCCCGGAGCCGGAGCTGCGCAAGGCCGCGGCGCCGCTGCTCGGCCTCGGCCATGAGGCCGAGATCCTGCAGGAGCTCCCCTACGCCGAACTCCAGTGCATGATCGACGACCCGCCCGGGCTGCGGAACTACTGGTCGGCGGAGTACCTCCGGGCCCTGCCCGACCCGGCGGTGGACGTCTTCTGCGCCCGCGCGGACAGCATGATCGTGCCGTCGAACACCCAGCACATACTGTTCCCGATGGGCGGGGCGCTGCGCCGCGGCGACTCCGAGTGGCCGCTGCCGTGGCGCACCGCGCAGTGGGTCCTGCACCCCTTCGCCATCTGGGAGGACCCGGCCGACGACGAGCGCGGCCGGCAGTGGGTGCGCGACGCCCGGACCGATGTGAAGCCCTGGTCCGTCGGCCAGGTGTACCTGAACTTCATCGGCGACGAGGGCCGGGAGCGGGTCGTCGCCGGGTTCGGGGCCGAGAACTACCGGCGGCTCGCCGACGTCAAGGCCGCGTACGATCCCGACAACGTGTTCCGGCTGAACCACAACATCAAGCCGGACTGACAGTTGTCCTTCGAACTTTCGCCCAGGTAGCGTCCCGGCAATGGAAACACAGGGCGGGATCACCGTGCAGCGGGCGCTCGAACTGCCCGCGCTGCGCGGCGGGCTCCCGGAGGTCGTCGCCGGGGCGGACCGGCTGAACCGCACCGTGCGCTGGGTGCACGCCGGTGAGGTGCCCAACATCGCCTCGCTGCTCAAGGGCGGCGAACTGCTGCTGACGACGGGCGTGGCCCTGGGCACCCGGCCCGCGGAACAGCGGGCGTTCGTGCACCGGCTCGCGGAACGCGGGATCGCGGCGCTGGTCGTGGAACTCGGTCCCCGCTTCACCCGGCTGCCCGCAAGCATCGTCGAGGCCGCCAGGACCGCCGGACTGCCGCTGATCCAGCTCCATCGCGAGGTCCCGTTCGTCTCGGTCACCGAGGAGGTCCACACCGAGATCGTCAACGGGCACTACGCACTGCTGCAGCAGGCGGAAGAGGTGTACCGGCAGTGCACGCGGGCCCTCCTGGAAGGCGGCGGCGTTCCCCAAGTGCTGCGCATCCTGGCCGACTTCACCGCCAACCCGGTGTTCCTGGAGGCCGCTGACGGCCGGCTGCTGTACGCGGCGGGCACCGGCACCGGGCAGGCAGCGGCCGATCCGCTCCAGGTGTGGGAGGGGCTGCGCGGACAGCGGTCGGCACGGGAGGCGGGGCCGCCGTCCGGATCGGTCCTCGTGGACGTGCCCGGCGGCGGGCACGGGGCCGGGGCGGTACGGGCGCGGCTGGTGCTGCCGGCCGTGTCCGGGCCGCTGCTTCCGGTGCACCGGATGGCGGCCGAGCGCGCAGCCGGGGTGCTCGCGGTGGTTCTGATGCAGGCCCGGCAGGAGGAGGAACTGGCGGCGCGCGGCCGCGGCGACTTCCTCACCGACCTCGCCGAGGGCCGGATCACGGCGGAGGACGCGCCCGCCCAGGCGAGGGTCCTCGGCTTCCGGCCAGGTGACGGCCCGCTGCTGCCGGTGGTGATGCGGCTCGCACCCGAACTGTCGCCGTCCGGCAACTGGGCGCTGCTGGCCCGGGCGGTACTGGAGGAGCTGGCGTCCGTCGGCGTCCCGGTGCTCCTCGGTGTGCGGCCCGTCGAGGGGCGGGTGCCGCTGCTGCTGGGCCTGCCTTCGGAGTCGGAGCGGACGGCCGTGGCCGACCGGGTCGCGGTGGCGCTGCGCGCCGGCCTGGAGCGGGCCGGGATGTCGGGCCCTGCCCGGGCCGGGAGCCATCCGCCGGTCGTCGTCGTGGGCGTCCCCGGCGGCTGGGCGGCGGCCTCGGCCGGCCTGCGGCACGCGGCGGAGACCGCGGCGGCGGCGCAGGGGCTGCCCGACCGGCCGTGGTACGACGCCCGCCGCCTCGACATCGACCTGCTGCTGTGGCGGCTGCGGGACCATCCGGACCTGGCGGCGTTCGTGGACCGCGCGGTCGGTCCGCTCCTGGAACACGACCGCACGTCGCGCCCCCCGTTGCTGCCCACCCTCCAGACGTTCCTCGCCCATGCCGGCCGCAAGGCGGAGACCGCTCGCGAGCTCCATCTCAACCGCCAGACCCTCTACAACCGGCTGGCCCGCATCTACGAACTCCTCGGAACGGATCTGGACGACCCGCAGACCGTCCTCGCCCTGTCCCTGGCCCTGCGGGCCCGCCGCCACACGCAGTGAGGGGCCCGGCAGGCGCCCCTCGGGTGTGCTTCCGATGCGCTCCTGGCCCGCGGGGGCGCGGGGCGCTCAGGCGGCACGCTGCCGGCAACCCACCGGCACCAGCCGCAACCTGCGGCGATCAGCCCTTGGGCCTGGCGGGCCGGCAGTTCGGCCGTGCCCGTCGCCCGGGTGGGGTGCGAGGCGAGCGCCCTTCGGTTCGGGCACTCGGAGTGCCGGACCATCGAGTCCGGCGACGAGCGCATCGCCGGCAGCGCTGACCGCGGCGGCCGCTCGGACCCCGCTGGTGCTCCGGTGAGCCGCGGAGTCCTGAGGGTCGCCGGCTGCCGACTCGCACCACGGTGTTCACACATGATCCCTTCACGGGCGTCCCTTCACGGGCGTCCCTTCACGGGCATCGCTTCACGGGGTGGTCCCGTCGAACGAACCGACCTGTGCTGCTGCCCGGCTCGGACCCGTTCGCAGGAGACCGCGGCGCAGCGCACGACGGTCCACCCGACCACTCCGACACCTCGGCGCTGTGGGGCGGCGGGGAAGGCCGTGAGCCGGTCGCCGATCAGACCGTACGTGGACCCGGGGGCTGCGTGAGTTCGTCGTAGATGCTCAGGACCTGGGCGATGGTCTCGTCCTCCGTCGGCCAGGTCGCCGCCTGGGCCCGGCCCGCCGCCGCGAGCCGGCGGCGGCGTTCGGGATCCGCCAGCAGCCGGCTGACGGCGGCGGCCAGGGCGACGGCGTCGCCGTACGGTACGAGTTCGGCGGCCGTGCCCACGAGCTCGGGCGTACCGCCGACCCGGGTCGCCACGAGTGGCACGCCCAGCCGGAGGGCTTCCTGGGCGAGGAGCGAACGGGCCTCCCAGCGGCTCGGGAGCAGTGCGAGGTCCGACACCGCGAGCAGTTCGCCGACGTCGTCGCGGCTGCCGAGGAGCCGGACCGGCAGGCCCTCCCGGTCGATGCGCCGCTGCAGCCCGGCCCGTTCCCGCCCCTCCCCCGCCACGGCGACCAGCGGAACGGGGTCGAGACCCAGCCACCGGTGGGACGCGTCGAGCAGGGTGCCGTGGCCTCGGCCCGGCTCGAGCCTGCCGACGGCCGTCAGCAACGGCCGCTCGACCGCGCCCAGTTCGGCCCGCACCTTGCTCTCGGGCCGGTCCGGGCCCGGCGGCGGCACGGCGACCGGTGCGAGCCGGGCGTCACGCGCGCCACGGCTCCGGGCGCGGTCCACCAGCTCGGACGACGTGCCGAGCACGACGGCCGCGGCCCTCACCACCCTCCGCTCCAGCATCCGCAGCACCCTGCCGCGCGCGCCCGCGGCCTGGCTCCGGGTGTGCCAGGTGACCACCAGCGGCACGCCGTGCCCGCTGACCGCCAGGGCGGTCCGCACCGCGGCGTCGAGACCGTGCGCGTGGACGACGTCCGCTCCCGCGCACACCGTGCGGAGCGCGCCGATCGACGCGGGGTCGCTGCGGCGCGGCACGGGCACGAAGTGCGCCCCGGCGCCGAGGAAGTCGTATTCGTGTTCCAGGGGTGCGGGCGCGCACACGGTCACCCCCACTCCCCGCGCCACCAGGCCCCCGGCCAGTGACCTGACGTGAGCGCTGCTGCCCGCGCTGCCGCCGCCCAGTACCTGGACCGTACGCAGCTGTGTCACGCGCCAAGGATGCCAGTCCGTACGCACGTTCCGGCACCGCCGGGATGTCGTTCCCGTGTCCGGGGCCGCAACAGCCCCGGCCGTATCACCCACACGGGTGAGCGCATACCGGCGGTCATCCGCTCGCCCGAAGCGGCTCGGCGACCGCGTTTGGCGGGCGGGGGACGGTTGCTCCCGGGCTCCACGGCGTGCACAGGGCGTCATTGGTGTGCTCCCACCGCGCACGCCGCTGTGCGCGCGCCCGCTACGCGCCCGTCACCACCCGGGTGACGGCCACAGCGCCTCTGCGAGTGACCGGGTCCCGCCACGCCCCTGGCGCCCGTACGCGCTCCTGTCACCGCGCCGCCCGGATACCCGAGCGCGGTCGGGGAGCCTCGCACGGCGGCCGGGACGGCCGGCGGGGGACCCACTCCGCGCCCCTCCGGTTCGGGTCGGTCGCCCCGTGCCACGAAGCCCACCGGACGTGCCCGGTCCCACCCGGGTGCTCAGACCTCGGCGCGCGCCGTCGCCAGCAGCTCCTCGGCGTGTGCCCGCGCCGTCTCCGAGTCCTCCTGCCCGGCGAGCATCCGGGACAGCTCGCGCACCCGGTCCTCGCCCTCCAGGACGGTGACGCCGGACCGGGTCACCGATCCGTCGTTGGTCTTCTCGACCAGCAACTGCCGATCGGCGAACGCCGCCACCTGCGGCAGGTGGGTCACCACGACCACCTGTGCGGTCTTCGCGAGCTTGGCGAGGCGCCGGCCGATCTCCACCGCCGCCTTGCCGCCGACGCCCGCGTCGACCTCGTCGAAGAGGTACGTCGGCACCGGGTCGGTCCCCGCGAAGACGACCTCCACCGCCAGCATCACGCGGGAGAGCTCACCGCCGGACGCGCCCTTGGCGATCGGCCGCGGCTGGGCCCCCGGGTGCGGGGCGAGCAGCAGCTCGACCTCGTCGGCACCGGACGAGGTGTACGCGACCGTGCGCCCGTTGACCTCGACGCCCTCGGGGTCGCCGGTCTGCCGGATGTCGATCGTGACGCGCGCGTGCGGCATCGCGAGATGCGCCAGCTCCGCCGTCACGGCCTCCGCGAAACGATCCGCCGCCGCCGTACGGGCGTCGGTCAGCGCCTGGGCGAGGCCCGACAGTTCGGCGCGCAGCGCGTCGCGTTCCGCCGTCAGCTCGCCGATCCGGTCGTCGTCGCCCTCCAGCTCGGTGAGCCGGCCGGCACCCTCCTCGGCCCAGGCCAGGACGGAGTTGACGTCCTCGCCGTACTTGCGGGTGAGCGCGCCGAGCGCGGCGCGCCGTTCCTCGACCGCCGCGAGCCGCAGCGGATCGGCATCGAGGTTGTCGGCGTACCCGGCGAGTTCGCCCGCGACGTCGGCGAGCAGGATGGAGATCTCGCCCATCCGGTCGGCGAGCGCGGCCAGCGCCGGGTCGTGGGACCGGACGGCCTCCAGGGCCCGGCCGGCACCGGCGACGAGCGTGGTCGCGTCGACGCCCTCGGGGTCCTCCGGGTTCCCGGCGAGCGCCGCGTGCGCCACGGAGGCGGCGGAGGCCAGGGCCTCGGCGTGCCCGAGCCGCTCGGCCTCGGCGGCCAGCTCCACGTCCTCGCCGGCCCGCGGCTCGACGGCCGCGACCTCGTTCAGTCCAAACCGCAGCAGGTCGGCTTCCTGGGCGCGCTCACGGGCGCGGGTGGTCAGTTCGGCCAGCTCGGCGGAGACGGCCTTCAGCCGCCGGTACGCGGCCGCGTACTTGGCGTGCGGCCCGGCGACCGCGTCACCCGCGTACCGGTCCAGGGCCTGCCGCTGGCGAGCGGCCTTGAGAAGCCCCTGCTGGTCGGTCTGCCCGTGCACCGCGACGAGCTCGTCCGCCAGCTCGGTCAGCATGCCGACCGGCACCGAGCGCCCGCCGAGGTGCGCCCGGGAGCGCCCCTCCGCGGAGATCGTCCGGCTGATCAGCAGCGCCCCGTCGTCGAGTTCGGCACCGGCCTCCTCGGCCCGTACCGCCACGGGGGCACCCGTGGGCACGCTCACCCGCCCCTCCACGACCGCCGACTTCGCGCCGATCCGCACGAGGGCGGGGTCGGCGCGCCCGCCGAGCAGCAGCCCGAGGCTGGTGACGACCATGGTCTTGCCCGCGCCCGTCTCACCGGTGACCGCCGTGAACCCCGGCGACAGCTCGACGACGGCGTCGTCGATGACCCCGAGCGACCGTATCCGCATCTCCTCCAACACGGAGAAGACCTTACGAGGTCCGGGGCCGGGTCTGCGACGGCCCCCGCCTCCCGGGTACTCAGCCGCAGGTCGGCGCGACCGTCATCACCCGTGGGGGTGGCCCGTCCTCCCCGCGCGCGTCACCCGCGGCAGGCTCCGCCGCGCGCCACCACAGCCCCCCTCGACCGCCGCGCGACCGCACGGCTCACCTCACGCGTCGCCGTGCGGGGCGCCCCGCCAGCCCGAGACCGGCAGCGCGAACTTCGCCACCAGCCGGTCCGTGAACGAGGCGTGGTGCAGCCGGGCCAGTCGTACCGGTACCTCGCCACGCCGCACCTCCACCCGGGCCGCGGCCGGCAGCTCCACGGCGCGGCGCCCGTCGCACCACAGCACACCGTGCGGGGTGTTCGGCTGCACCTCGACCGCGAGCACCGACGACGGCGACGTGACCAGCGGCTTCGCGAACAGGGCGTGGGCGCTGATCGGCACCATCAGCAGCGCCTCGACCTCCGGCCACACCACCGGCCCGCCCGCCGAGAACGCGTACGCGGTCGACCCCGTCGGCGTGGCGCACACAATGCCGTCGCAGCCGAAGCCGGTCACCGGCCGACCGTCGATCTCCAGGACGACCTCGAGCATCCGCTCCGGGGACACCTTCTGCACGGCCGCCTCGTTCAGCGCCCAGTCACGGTGCACGACGTCGCCGTTGCGGCGGACGACCACGTCGATCGTCATCCGCTCCTCGACCTCGTACTCCCGGCTCACCACCCGGTGGACGACCTTGTCCAGGTCGTCCCGCTCCGCCTCCGCGAGGAACCCGACCCGTCCCAGGTTGACCCCGAGCATCGGGACCCCCGAGGCACGGGCGAACTCCGCCCCGCGCAGCAGCGTCCCGTCGCCGCCGAGCACGATGAGCAGTTCGCACCCGTCGAGTACCTCCGGCGTCGCCTCGGGCACGGTCTCCACCGACTTCGGCAGGGGGAGGTCGGCGGCCTCGAAGGCGAGCACCCGCACCCCGATCCCCGCGCGCAGCAGGCCCTGGACGACGAGTTCGGCGCTGCGGATCGCCGCGGGCCGGCCGGTGTGGGCCAGCAGGAACACGGTACGGGTCCGTGTCCGCGCGTCCATGGTGGTCTCGCTGGTATCGGTCAACGCGGCCCCTCCGCCACTGCGCGCTCGACGTCCACCGGGTCGAGCTCCGGTGCCCCGGCCCGGAGCCAGAGAAAGTACTCGACATTGCCCGAGGGCCCCGGCAGCGGGCTCGCGGTCACTCCCAGCACGCCGAGCCCCAGCTCGCCCGCCCGGTGCGCCACGGTCCGCACCGCCTCGGCACGCAGCTCCGGGCTGCGGACCACTCCGCCGCTGCCGAGGCGCTCCTTGCCGACCTCGAACTGCGGCTTGACCATGAGGACGAGATCGGCGCCGGGGGCGGCGCAGCGCACCAGCGCGGGCAGCACCAGGCCCAGCGGAATGAAGGACAGGTCCCCGACGATCAGGTCCACCGCCTCTCCGTCGATCGCCTCCAGGGTCAACTCGCGTACGTTCGTACGGTCCTTGACCGTCACGCGTTCATCGCTCCGGAGAGACCAGGCGAGCTGGCCGTAGCCGACGTCGACGGCGACGACGTGGGCGGCGCCCGCCCGCAGCAGCACATCGGTGAACCCGCCCGTGGAGGCGCCCGCGTCCAGCGCCCGCCGTCCCTCCGTCCTCAGCCCCCGGGGAACGAACGCCGCGAACGCGCCGGCGAGCTTGTGGCCGCCGCGCGAGACGTACTCGGGGTCGTCGTCGTCCTGGGCGACGACGATGGCGGCACTCGTCTCGACCTGGGTGGCGGGCTTGCCGGCGGTGTTGCCGCCGACGGTCACCCGCCCCGCCGCGATCAGCTGGCTCGCGTGCTCGCGCGAGCGGGCGAGCTTGCGGCGTACCAGCTCGGCGTCGAGACGGCGGCGTGCCACTCCTGCCACGTTCGGTTCAGCTCCTGTGGTCGTACGAGTCGTCCGGTCGGGCGTCCAGCTCGGTCAGCGTGGAGCGGAGCCCTCGGTGTACATCCTCGTACACCTCCAGATGGCCGTCCGCCGGGAGGTGGTCGGCGTCGGCCAGCCGCTCGAGGTGCGCGTCGACCCCCGCGTGACCGGTGGGGACGCGCTCCACGCCCAGGGGTGCGGGGGCGGCCGGGTCGTACGGGCCCTCGGCCACGTCCGGGACGGCCGCCCCGGTGACCTCCTCGCCGGCGGGCACACCGTCGCCGCCCGTGGGCACGCGCCCCGCGGACGCGGAGCCCGCCGCCGGGCCGGGCGCCGGGAACGGCGCCCCGGACGCCTGGTGCGCCGTCCGGGGCGTTTCGATCGAGTCGCTCATGCCCAGACGCTACCGCGAAGCCCTGGGGTACCGTCGATCACAATGGCGACGACAGAGGAGTGCCGCGGCGCACTCGACAGACTTTCGGACAATCTCGCGAAGGCGAACGGGGACGTGCGCAGCGCGGCCGCGCTCGACCGTTCCCTGAGCTGCCACATCAAGGACCTGGACGTCACCTTCACCGGGCGCCTGGCGGCGGGCCGGATCGAGGTCCAGGACACGCTCGACGGGCCCCCTGCGGAGAAGGCCGACATCCGGCTGGCGATGACCGGCGACGACCTGGTGGCGATGGTCGACGGGCAGCTGAACTTCGCGAAGGCCTGGGCCTCGGGCCGGGTCGGGCTCGAGGCGGGCTTCCGCGATCTGCTGCGCCTGCGGGCACTGCTGTGACGACAGCGGCCTGAGGCGCCCCGTCTCGGCCACGGCGCCTCAGGGCGCCGCCGCGGTCGCCCCGGCCACCGCACCCGAGGCGGAGGGCGCGGAGGACAGGGCGGCGGCCCTGCCGCGCCGGGCCAGCGGCACCACCAGCGGCGTACCCGTCTCCGGGTCGTCGATCACCTGGGCACGGACCCCGAAGACCCGCTCGACGAGCTCGGCGGTGACGACCTCCCCGGGCGCGCCCTCGGCGGCGATCCTCCCGTCCCGCATCGCGATCAGATGGGTCGCGTAACGCGCGGCCTGGTTGAGGTCGTGCAGCACGGCGACGAGCGTGCGGCCCTGGGTCTCGTGCAGTTCGGCGCAGAGGTCGAGGATCTCCAGCTGGTGCTGGATGTCGAGGAAGGTGGTCGGCTCGTCGAGCAGCAGCAGCGGCGTCTGCTGCGCGAGCGCCATCGCGATCCACACGCGCTGTCGCTGCCCGCCCGACAGTTCGTCGACGTAGCGGTCGGCGAGTCCGGCCACCCCGGTCGCGGCCATCGACTCCTGGACGATCCGCTCGTCCTCCGGCGACCACTGGCGCAGCAGGCCCTGGTGCGGGTACCGGCCGCGGGCCACCAGGTCCCCGACCGTGATGCCGTCCGGCGCCACCGACGACTGGGGGAGCAGGCCGAGCGTCCGCGCGACCTTCTTCGCGGGCATCGAGTGGATCGTCTGCCCGTCCAGCAGAACCCGGCCCCGAGCTGGCTTCAGCATCCGCGAGAGCGCCCGAAGCAGCGTGGACTTGCCGCACGCGTTCGGCCCGACGATGACCGTGAACGAGTTGTCGGGTATCTCGACGGAGAGTTCCTCGGCGATCACCCGCCGGTCGTAGGCGAGGGTGACCGATTCCGCGGTGAGGCGCTGCATGGACGTACTCCTGGGCTTCTTCTCGGTCTGGTGCGGGTCCGTGCTCGTACGTCCGGCGCCGGCCCTCATATCCGGCCCGCCTTGCGCTCGGTGACGAGCAGCCAGAGCAGGTAGACGCCGCCGAGCACCCCGGTCACGACACCGACCGGGAGCTCACGGTCGCCGAACGCCGAGGTGGCGACCCAGTCGGCGACGACCAGCAGGGCGGCCCCCATCACGGCGCTCGCGGCCACGTTCGGGCCGGGCGAGCGCGTCAGCCGGCGGGCGAGCTGAGGGGCGCTCAGCGCGACGAAGACGATCGGACCGGCCGCCGCCGTGGCGACCGCGGTGAGCAGCACCGCGGAACCCATGAGCACGGCACGGGTCCGCTCCACGCGAATCCCCAGCGCGTACGCCGCGTCGTCACCCATCTCCAGCATCCGCAGGGGCCGCCCGTACGCCAGCGACAGCGGCACGAGCACCGCGCAGACGGCGAGCAGCGGCCAGAAGTGGCTCCAGTCGCGGCCGTCGAGCGAGCCCGTCATCCACACGACGGCGCGGGTGGCGTCGACGAGGTTGGCCTTGGTGATGAGGTAGTGGATGGCGCCGGTGAGCATCGCGGCGACACCGATACCGATCAGCACGAGCCGGTAGCCGTGCACCCCCCGCTTCCAGGCGAGGAGGTAGACGACGGCACCGGTCACCAGTCCGCCGACGATCGCGCCGCCCGCGGTGGCGAAGGCGTCGCCCTTGAACAGCACGATCACCGTCAGAGCGCCGACGGTCGACCCCTGGCCGAACCCCAGCACGTCCGGACTGCCGAGCGGATTGCGCGAGATGGACTGGAAGAGCGCCCCGCCGACCGCGAGCGCCGCGCCGACCAGCAGCGCCACCAGGACCCTCGGCAGCCGGACGTCCCGGACGATGAACTCCTGTGCGGGCGTGCCGTCGCCCAGCAGGGTGGCGACGACCTCGCCGGGCGTCATCGGGAAGTCGCCGCTGCCGACGAGCACGACCGCTACGGCCAGCGCCGCGGCCAGCAGCAGCAGGGCGACGAGGGCCGCCCTCGGGTCCACACGGACGGACAGCCCGCCCGGGGTGCGTATCGCCTTCACGGCCTTCACAGCTGCGCCATCCTCTTGCGCCGTACGAGATGGATGAACACGGGTCCGCCGATGAACGCGGTGACGACGCCGACCTGCAGTTCCGAGGGACGGGCGACCACCCGGCCCACGACGTCCGAGCCGAGCAGCAACACGGGCGACAGCACCGCGGCGTACGGCAGGATCCAGCGCATGTCGGGGCCGGTGATGGCCCGGACGAGATGCGGGACCATCAGCCCGATGAAGACGATGGGCCCGCAGGCGGCCGTCGCCGCCCCGCACAGCAGGGTCACCGCGACCATGGCGAGCACCCGGGTCCGGGTCAGATGGGCACCCAACGCCCGGGCGGTGTCGTCGCCCATCTCCAGTGCGTTGAGCGGCCGCGCGATCAGGAGGGCCAGCGCCACCCCGGCGCCGATGAAGGGCGCCACCTTCCCGATCGTCGCCGGATCGGCCGAGGCGAGCGAGCCGACGGTCCAGAAGCGCAGCCGGTCCAGGGCCACGGAGTCCAGCAGCTGTACGGCGTTGACGTAGCCGAACAGCGCGGCCGTGGCGGCGGTACCGGCGAGGGCGAGCCGCACCGGCGTGGCACCGCGGCTGCCGCCGAGCACGTACACGACCACCGAGACCACGCCGGCGCCGAGGAAGGCGAACCACACGTACTCGGTGATGGAGGTGACCCCGAGGAAGCTGATGGCGGTGACGACCGCGGCGGCCGCGCCCGCGTTGACCCCGAGCAGACCGGGCTCGGCGAGCGGGTTGCGGGTCAGCGCCTGCATCACCGCGCCGGCGAGGCCCAGGGCGACGCCCACCAGCAGGCCCAGCACCGTACGCGGCACCCGGACGTCGCGGATCACCACGTCGTTGCCCGTGCCGGAGTTCTGGAAGAGCCCGTGCCACACATCGGCGACCGGCACCGCCTTGGCGCCGATCGCGATGCTCGCGACACAGACCAGCAGCAGGACACCGACGGCGAGCAGCAGCCCGGCCGCGCGCAGCGCGTGGCGCCTGCGCGCCTGGGGCGCGGCTGCCGCGGCCGTCCGGGCCGCGCTCTGTTCGGGGGGACTGTCGACCAACACGCGGTTAGGTTAGCCTACCCTCCCAATTCGCTTCGCTCGGGGAGGCTTCGATCGGAGCCACCGGGACCCGTCCCACCTCCCCTTCGCCGCGCGGCCGTTCACCAGCCGAGCCGGGCGAGCACCTTCCCCGCCTCCAGGGACCCGGCCCCGTCCCCCGTGTGCGTCCACGCCGCGGCGCACAGCGCCCGCAGCCCGTCCAGCCGCTGACCGTCCCCCTCGATCACGAGCGCGCCGTCCCGCACGGAGGCCGTCCAGCCACCGCAGACGAGACCGTCCCCCGATGACGCGGACTCCACCTCGGGCTGCGCGGTGAGCAGCCCCCGCAGGTCGGCGTCGACATAGGTCGGCCGGTGCCTCGGCACCGCCCGCAGCAACTGCGCCGGGTCCGTCACCCCGGTCAGCACGAGCAGCGAGTCCACCCCCCCGTTGAACGCGCCCTCGATGTCGGTGTCGAGACGGTCACCCACCACCAGAGGCCGTTCGGCGCCCGTGCGCAGGATCGTCTCCCGGTGCATCGGGGGCAGCGGCTTCCCCGCGATCTGCGGCACACCACCGGTCGCGATCCGGACGGCCTCGACCGCCGCGCCGTTCCCCGGCGCGATCCCGCGGGCACTCGGGATCGTCAGGTCCGTGTTGGACGCGAACCACGGCACCCCGCGCGCCACCGCGTAAGACGCCTCCGCGAGCCGCCCCCACGCCAACTCGGGCCCGCCGTACCCCTGGACCACGGCGGCCGGGTCGTCGTCGGCCGAGTCCACCGGCTGCAGACCCCGCTCGCGCAGCGCCACCCGCAGCCCCTCGCCGCCGATGACGAGCACCCGGGAACCGGCCGGGACCTGCTCGGCGATCAGCCGGGCCACGGCCTGCGCCGAGGTGATGACGTCGCCCGCCTCCGCGGGCACGCCCAGCTCGGTGAGATGCCGCGCCACCGCGTCCGGCGTCCGCAGGGCGTTGTTCGTGACGTACGCCAGATGCATCCCGCCGGCACGCGCGGTCTCCAGCGACTCCACCGCGTGCGGAACGGCCTCCCCGCCGGCGTACACCACCCCGTCGAGATCGAGCAGAGCCGTGTCGTACACCTCGTTCAGCGCCCGCGCGCTGCCACCCGGCCTGGTCCTGCCCCGCTCACCCATGCTGGTCCGCTCCTCACTCCCGGCTCCCGCTCAGCCCGGCCGGGGCCGTCGATCGGTGGCGCGTCGCGATCGCCGCGCACTCCCCCGATCATCGCGCATCGCGCCGGACACATACGATGCCCCAATGAGCGCGCGAGGTGACAGGGCGGCCGAAGGTCTGCACATGGTCCCGTTCCGTGGACTGCGTTACGTCCCCGAGCGGGTCGGCAGTCTTGCCGCGGTGACCTCGCCCCCCTACGACGTCGTCGTAAGGCCCGACGGGCTGCACCACCTGGAGTCAGCGGACCCGTACAACATCGTCCGGCTGATCCTGCCCCAGGCGGCGACCGCCTCCGAACGCCACGAGCAGGCGGCGGAGACCCTCGACCGCTGGGTCACCGAGGGCGTCCTGGCCCCCGACCCGGAGCCCGCTCTGTACGTCTACGAACAGCGCAGGGGCGTCATCCTGCAGCGCGGCATCATCGGGGCCCTGGCGCTGTCCGCCCCCGAGGAGGGCGTCGTCCTCCCCCACGAGGACGTGATGCCGCACGTGGTGGCCGACCGCACGGCCCTGATGCGCACCACCGGCGCCAATCTCGAGCCCCTGCTGCTCACCTACCGCAGCGAGGGTCCCGCGAACGGGGCGAGCGCCGTCATCGAGCGCGTCATCCACGAGGAACCGCTGCTGTCGACGACCACCGAGGACGGCTTCAGCCACCGCCTCTGGTCGGTCACCGACGCCGGCGACCTCGCGGACATCGCATCCGACCTCGCCCGCCAGCAGGCCCTCATCGCCGACGGCCACCACCGCTGGGCGACCTACCTCCGGCTGCGCGACGAGCACCCCGCACCCGGCGCCTGGAGCTACGGCCTGGTGCTGCTCATCGACACCGCTCGCTATCCGCTGCAGGTACGCGCCATCCACCGGCTGCTGAACCGGCTGCCGGTCGGGGACGCGCTCGCGGCCGTCGACGGCCTCTTCCGTGTCCGCGAGATCGAAGGGCGGCTGTCGCACGCGCTCGGCGCCCTGGCGGAGGCCGTCGGCGAGGGCAACGCGTTCGTCCTCGCCGGAGACGGCCGCTTCCATCTGATCGACCGCCCCGACCCCTCGCTCCTGGCACGCACGGTACCGGGCGGCCGCCCGGACGCCTGGCGCCGGCTCGACGCGACCGTCCTCCACGCCACCCTCCTGGAGCGGATCTGGAACATCCCGGACTCGCCCGAGGAGATCACCTACATCCACGACACCGAGGCCGCGGTCGTCCAGGCCGAACGCCGGGGCGGTACGGCCGTCCTGATGCATCCGGTGCGCGAGGAGGTCGTACGGGACCTGGCCCGGCAGGGCGTCACGATGCCCCGCAAGTCGACGTCCTTCGGCCCGAAGCCGGCGACGGGCCTGGTGCTGCGCAGCCTGAGCCTGGACTGAGCAGGCACCGACCGGAACACCGGGGCCCGGCCCCCCGAGCGGTTCCGCTCGGGGGCCGGGCCCCGGTGTTCTCCGCGTACGCACCCGTGCGGGCGCGGCAGTCGGATCAGACCTCGTCGCCGCGCTCCTCGCCCCGCACATCGTTCTTGTCGCGTGCGGAGCCCTCATGTGCGGCGCTCTCTCCCGCGGACTCCGGGACTGCGCTGTCGGCGGGGCGGGCGTCGGCCTCGACCGGGTCCCCGCCCTCGTCGGCGTCCCTCGCGGCCCCGGCGTCCCCCGCTGCTGCTCCGGCGCCGGTCTCGGTCTCGGCGTCGGTCTCGGCGTCGGCGTCGGCGTCGGCGTCGGCGTCGGCGTCGGCGACCAGCGCGTCGACGAACTCCACGCCGTCCATCTCGGCGAGCCGGTCGGAGGCGTCGGTCGAACCGTCCTTGTCCGCCTCGACCGCCTTCGCGAACCACTCGCGCGCCTCGGACTCCCGATCGGCGGCCAGCAGGGCGTCGGCGTACGCGTACCGAAGTCGCGCGGTCCACGGCTGCAGCGCGTTCGACGCCAGTTCGGGGCTCTGAAGCGTCACGATGGCCGCGTCCAGCTGCCCCAGGTCCCGGCGGGCACCCGCCGCGACGAGACGCATCTCGACCTGACCCGCCTTGTCGAGTTTCTGCACCTCGGCCTCGCCGGCCATCGCCAGTGCCCGCTCGGGCCGGCCCATGCCACGCTCGCAGTCGGCCATGACGGGCCAGAGCTCGACACTGCCGGTCATCCGGCGCGCGGCGCGGAACTCCGCCAGCGCCTCCGAGTACCGCTGCGTCGCGTACGCGGCGAAGCCGGCGGCCTCGCGCACCGCGGCCACCCGGGACGCGAGCCGCAGCGCCACCCGCGAGTAGCCGTACGCCTGCTCCGCGTCCTCGTCGATCAACCGCGCGACCATGACCAGGTTCCTCGCGACGTCCTCGGCGAGCGTCTTGGGCAGGCTCTGGAGCTCCTGCCGGACGTCCTTGTCGATCTCCTCACCGGTGACGTCCTCGGGAATCGGCAGCCGCTTGATCGGCTCCCGGTCCCGATCCCGTCCGCGGTCGTCGCGGCGGTCGTCGCGGCGCCCGTACCCCCCACGATCGTCCCGGCCCCGGTAGCCCCCACGGGACCGGTCATCGCGCCGGTCGTCCCGCCGCGGCCCACGCGGCCGGTCGTCACGCCGGAACCCGCCACGGTCATCATCACGGCGCGGACCACGATCGTCACGACGCGGACCACGGTCGTCACGCCGGAATCCACCACGGTCATCGTCACGGCGCGGACCACGATCATCACGCCGGTCGTCACGCCGGAAACCACCACGGTCATCGTCACGACGCGGACCACGGTCGTCACGCCGGAACCCGCCACGGTCGTCATCACGACGCGGACCACGATCGTCACGGCGCGGACCACGATCATCACGCCGGTCGTCACGCCGGAAACCACCACGGTCGTCATCACGGCGCGGACCACGGTCGTCACGCCGGAACCCGCCACGGTCATCGTCACGGCGCGGACCACGATCATCACGCCGGAACCCGCCACGGTCGTCATCACGACGCGGACCACGATCATCACGGCGCGGACCACGATCATCACGCCGGTCGTCACGCCGGAACCCGCCACGGTCATCGTCACGGCGCGGACCACGATCGTCACGCCGGAACCCGCCACGGTCGTCATCACGACGCGGACCACGATCATCACGCCGGAATCCACCACGGTCATCGTCACGACGCGGACCACGATCATCACGCCGGAATCCACCACGGTCATCGTCACGCCGCGGACCACGATCATCACGCCGGAATCCACCACGGTCATCGTCACGCCGCGGACCACGATCATCACGCCGGTCGTCCCTTCGACCGTAGGCACGGTCGTCGCGCGGGAAGCGACCGTCGCGGCTGTCTTCCCTCCGGTCGTCACGGCGCCCGTAGGCACGGTCGTCGCGAGGGAACGACCCCCCTCGGTCGCGGTCGTCGCGTCGGAACCCACCACGGTCGTCGCGACGGTTGCCGCTCCCACGGTTGTCGTCCCGACGCGGGCCCCCGCGATAGCCGCCCCGGTCGCCGCCACCGTCGCGGCGGCGCGGCTCGCGCTCAGGACGATCGTCGGCTGAGTTGGTGGGCATCGGTGAGGCTCCTGTCTTCGAGTAACGCAGTCAATTCTCGCGCAGCCGGCCGGCCGACGCTCTTCGGGGAAAGCACACAAAACAAAAAGGACCCGT
Organism: Streptomyces sp. NPDC049887; assembly: GCF_040656535.1. Lineage (NCBI taxonomy): Bacteria > Bacillati > Actinomycetota > Actinomycetes > Kitasatosporales > Streptomycetaceae > Streptomyces > Streptomyces sp. NPDC049887. The sequence goes on from NZ_JBFAMM010000003.1 coordinate 422,378, forward strand.
GGTCCCAGCTGAACGCTGGGACCACGGGTCCTGAAAGATTGTTCGGCGGTGTCCTACTCTCCCACAGGGTCCCCCCTGCAGTACCATCGGCGCTGAAAGGCTTAGCTTCCGGGTTCGGAATGTAACCGGGCGTTTCCCTAACGCTATGACCACCGAAACTCTATGAAGATGTCGAACCCGCACCAACCCACCACAAAACGGCAGCGGCATGTTCGTTACTTCAGAACTGACACAGTGGACGCGAGCAACTGAGGACAAGCCCTCGGCCTATTAGTACCGGTCAACTCCACCAGT